>NZ_JBQQCE010000249.1:0-14046 GCF_052245645.1 Streptomyces sp. KR55
GTCTGGAACATCTCCTGGGCGCTGGTCCGCGTGACCATGTTCATCGCGGCCTTGGCGGCGTTGGTGTTCGGGTGGCCCGCGCCCTTGTAGCCGCGGCCGAAGACGCCCTCCATCGCCGAGACGTTGACGACGTACGCGCGCCCGCTCGCCGCCTTCCTCGCGGCGTCGGCCATGACCGGGCGGAGCTTGCTGATCAGGATGAACGGCGCCGTGTAGTTGCACAGCTGGGTCTCGAGGAGCTCCACCGGGGAGATCTGCTCGATGGTCTGCACCCAGGTGTTGGTGTCGACGACGTCCGGGACGAGGCCGCCCGCGTCGATGGCGGTGCCGTCGAGGTGCCGGGCGACGCTGGCGTTGCCGGCGACCAGGGCGAGGTCGGCGACCTGCTGTGCGTCGAGGGCGGAGATCCCGACGGGCAGCGCGGCCAGGCCGTCGACGGCGCCGGAGCCGAAGGCGCCGATCACGTGGTGGGCGGGCAGCTCACCGGCGGGCAGCGGGGCGCTCTCGCCCTCGACCAGGGCGGCGTAGGCGGAGGGCAGACGGCGTACGGTCTGCGTCGCGTTGTTGATGAGGACGTCCAGCGGGCCCGCCTCGGCGACCTGGTCGGCGAGGGCCACGGCCTGCGCCGGGTCACGCAGGTCGATGCCGACGACCTCGAGGCGGTGCATCCAGTCCGCCGAGTCGTCCATGGCCTTGAAGCGGCGGATGGCGTCCTTCGGGAACCGCGTGGTGATCGTCGTGTGCGCGCCGTCGCGCAGCAGCCGCAGCGCGATGTACATGCCGATCTTGGCGCGGCCGCCGGTGAGCAGGGCGCGCTTGCCGGTGAGGTCGGCGCGGGCGTCGCGCTTGGCGCGGTTCAGGCGGGCGCAGTCGGGACAGAGCTGGTGGTAGAAGTAGTCGACTTCCACGTACCGGGTCTTGCAGGTGTAGCAGGAGCGCGGGCGCTGGAGTATCCCCGCGACCTTGCCCTCTTCCGTGACCGACGACGGGAGGATGCCCTCCGTCTCGTCGTCGATGCGCTGGGCGGAGCCGGTCGCCGTGGCCTCCGTGACCGCCTTGTCGTGCGCGGTCTTGGCGGCCCGGCGCTCCTGGCGGCGCCGCTGCTTGACGGTGCGGTAGATGCCCGCGGTGGCCCGGCGCACGGCGATCGCGTCGGGGTGGTCGACCTCCAGCTTGTCGAGTTCCTCGAGCACGCTGAGGCAGACGGCCAGCCGCTCGGGGTCGATGCCGGGCCCGTACACCACCTCGTCCGTGGTCGCCGAGCCGTCCTCTGTCACCGTCATCGCCGCTGCCGTTCCCTGTGTCTGCCGTCGCGGCGCTCCGGTCGCGCCCGCATTCGAACGGCAGATTTTACGGAGCGCCGGGCCGCACCACCAAACCCGTCGCGATCAAGGAGCGCAGGCCTTGATCAGCGTCTCCACCTCGTCGGACACCGCCTGGGCGAACCGGTCCAGGTCCGGGACGGCCCGTGCGTCGGCGACGAGCCCGTAGTGGACCCGCCCCCGGTACGTCGAGACGGCGACGGCGAGGGACTGGCCGGCGGCCAGCGGGGCGAAGGGAAACACCTCCGTGAGGGGGTTGCCGCCGAGCTTCAGGCCGAGGCCGGGCAGCGGCACGCTGGTGACCAGGATGTCGAACCACAGCCGGGCGGCCTGGCTGACCAGCGGGCCGCCGAGCCGGTGGCCGAGCGCCGGCACATGGTCGGCGAGCAGCGCGACGGCACCCGCGCCCCGGTTGGGGCCGGCGTCCTTGTTGCGGTCCATGGCCGTGCGGACCGCCTCGAGGCGGCCGAGCGGGTCGGGGTCGTCGACCGGGAGCTGTATCAAGTAACCGGACAGCCGGTTGCCCCGTGGGTGCGCGGTGCGCGGGCGGCGCTTGGAGACGGGGATCAGCGCGCGCGGCGCGACGCCCTCGCTGCTGTCGCCGCGTTCGTCGAGCCAGCGGCGCAGGGCGCCCGCGACGACGGCGATCAGGACGTCGTTGACGGTGCCTCCGACGGCCTTGCGGACGCGGTGCACGTCGTCGATGTCGAGGACCACTCCGGCGGTACGACGGGTGCCGGAGGGCTCCGAGGTCAGCGCGGGCGACGAACGCATGCCCAGGGTGGACAGAGCGACGGAGGCGCCGATGTCGAGGGCCCGGCCCATGTCGGACACGGCGCCGCGCAGCAGCCCGGGCAGCTTGCGCACGTCGGGCAGCAGGCCGCGCGGGGGCTCGGCGGGGCGGGGCCGCGGGGCCGGCATGTCCGTGGGGTCCAGGACTGCCGCGGCCAGGGTCAGCGCGCGCAGACCGTCGGCCAGGGCGTGGTGGAACTTGAAGAGCACGGCGAACGAGACGCCGTCCTCCCCCGGCAGCACATGCGCCTCCCACGGCGGCCGGCCGCGCTCCAGCGGACGCTCCATGAGCCGGCCCGCCATCCCCTGGAAGTCGGCGGTGGGGGCATGCAGCCGGACGTGGTCGAGCGGGTCGAAGTCGGGGGCGGGCTCCCTGGCCGCGCCGCCGAAGGCGAGCGGCCGGCGGAGTCCGAAGGGGAACGGCTGCCCCAGATCGAGCGGCCGCCACACGTCCCGGATCCGCATCCGCAGCCCGGGCACCGCGGCGGCACGGGCGGCGAGCAGGTCGGCGGCATGGGCACCGGCGGCGGGCGAGTGGGACGCGAACACGCCGAGCGCGCCGAGATGCATGGGATGCAGGTCGGACTCGATGTTCCAGAACGCCAGGTCGAGTGGTGCGAGCAGGTCAGGAGTCAATGGCTTGCCTCGCGACGATGACGGGTGGGCCAGCAGTCAATCGCCCTGGGGCGATTACGGTCAAGTACGATCAGGCTACGTACAGTTAACAGCAGATTAAGTCCCGCCTCCTACGAAAGAGGCGGGACTCGTGTGGCGTAAGAGGTCATAGTGTCGAGGCCAGTGCCCCACGAAGGCGTGAACCGAGGCCCGGCCCGGCGTGTCCGCTCGATCGTGTGACGCGCCGCCGCTCCTGCCGGAGCAGCCGGGCTACGGCACCCGCTGCCCCTTGCCCAGCGCGATCACGCCGCCCTTGGACACCGTGTACAGCTCGGCGTCCCGCTCCGGGTTGACGCCGATCGTCGCGCCGGGCGGCACCTCGACGTTCTTGTCGAGGACCGCGCCGCGCACCACCGCACCCCGCCCTATGTGGACGTTGTCGTGCAGCACCGACCCCTGCACCACCGCCCCCGGGTCGACCACGACACCCGGCGAGAGCACGGACCGCGTGACCTGTCCCCGGATCAGGCAGCCGGCGCTGATGATGGACTCGCCGGCGATGCCGCCGGCGTTGAAGCGGGCCGGCGAGAGCTGGTTGGAGTGGGTGTAGACGGGCCAGCTGCGGTTGTAGAGGTTGAAGGCGGGCCGCTCGGCGATCAGGTCCATATGGGCCTCGTAGTACGCATCGAGCGTGCCGACGTCACGCCAGTAGCCCTGGTCGCGGCTGGTCTCGCCGGGGACGTGGTTGTCGCCGAAGTCGTACAGGTGGGCCTCGCCGCGTTCGGTGAGCTGGGGCAGGATCGAACCGCCCATGTCATGCACGGAGTTGGCGTCGTCGGCGTCCCGCTGGAGGGCCTCGATCAGCGCCTTGGTGGTGAAGATGTAGTTGCCCATGGAGGCGAGGACGGAGTCGGGGTCGTCAGGCAGGCCGGGCGGGTCCGCGGGCTTCTCCAGGAACCGCTCGACGGTGCTTCCGTCCGAGCCCGGGGTGATCACGCCGAAGGAGGAGGACTCCGTGCGCGGGACGCGTATCCCCGCCACCGTCACGCCCGCGCCGGACTCGATGTGCTGGGCGAGCATCTGCCGCGGATCCATGCGGTACACATGGTCGGCGCCGAACACCGCGACGTACTCGGGCCGTTCGTCGTAGATCAGGTTCAGGGACTGCAGGATGGCGTCCGCGCTGCCCAGGTACCAGCGCGGGCCGAGCCGCTGCTGGGCGGGGACGGGCGTGACGTAGTTGCCGAGCAGGCTGGACATCCGCCAGGTCGTGGTGATGTGCCGGTCCAGCGAGTGGGACTTGTACTGCGTGAGGACGCAGATGCGCAGGATGTCGCCGTTGACGAGGTTGGAGAGGACGAAGTCGACAAGTCTGTACGTGCCGCCGAAGGTCACCGCGGGTTTCGCGCGGTCCGCGGTCAGGGGCATCAGGCGCTTGCCCTCTCCGCCCGCCAGTACGATCCCGAGCACCGAAGGTCCTCCCCCAGTCTCGGCTTCGCTCGACCGGGGGTACCCCCATCGACGCATGGCCGCTCCCCTCACCCTGGTTGACCCATGATTGCCCTTGAGCCGGGCGGGCTAAGCGTCTCTGCTCAGTTAAGCGATCCCATGCAAGGCGCAGTGCCTGGCGTGGGTTCTGCCCACCGTGGAGGGGAAGCATGAGCGTGCAGGTGGAATCCCGCGCCCAGTGCTGCCCCTCGCGGCCTGTGCGGCTGGTGGGTGTGCTTAACCGACGTGTTCACGCCCTGGTGCCGGTGAGCTGCGCGGGGCAGCCGCCTCCAGTCCGTGTGAGCGTGTCCCTCCGGACGCTGACCTGCCCGTCCTTGCGGATGGCTGGGGGAGGGTGCCCTGCGTCGCCTGGGCGCGGGGCGTGTTGTACGAGGCCGGGTGGGGCCGGTCTTCGACCGGTCTTTCCGGCTGGTTTTGGTGGTCAGGGTGACCACGGCGCGGGTTTCGAGTTTATCGACGACCTTGCGGATCACCATCGTGCTGCTGGCGCTGTCGACAACCGTCTCGGTCTGGTGGGTGAGGCCGCGGGCTGCGATACGCCGCCACGCGCCGGCGTCGCGGTCGCCCTGATACCGGCAGTCGAGGTTCGGGCAGATCGCCCACTTCCAGCCCGCGACGGTGGAACGGTCGGGGGCCTTGCGGTGCCGGAGTGGGGTGAGGCACTGCGGGCAGTGCTTGGAGGTGTTGCGGGCAGGTACCGTCGTCACGGCGATACCCACCTCGGCCGCGAGATGCCGTATGCGGTCCACGATCTGCCCGCGCACGGCCTGGGACAGGCGCGTGTTCATGGTGCGGCCCATCCCGCGGGCCTCCATTGACCGCAGGTCTTCGACATAGATCACGCTCGCCCCGGCGGCAACAGCTTGATCGACGGTCCAACGGGCCGCGGACCACGCCAACGCGTCGTTGAGATTCGACCTGCAGGCCGAGACGTGAGCGATCTCGTCTCGCAGCACCTGGTGTTTCACGGTCAGGGCGTGATCCTCGGCGCCGCCGATGAGCCGTTCGTACTGGTCAGCCTTCGCATGCAGCCGCTCACTGTGCTGGCGGAGCCGGTGCTGCCTGGCGAGCACACCAGCAGCACGGAACATGGCCCCGGAACCGAGAGCAGTGATCGTGCCGTCGCTGCCCCGCCGGACCGCGCCGGCCGAGAGAAGCGTATTGAGGCCCCAGTCGACGCCCAGGGCGACGGTGTGCCCCGTACGGGACGCCTTGGGTACGGCGTGGGTGAACGCGATGTCGGCGTACACCTTCCCGTTGTGCAGACGCAGGGTCGGCAGGTGCAGCACCGCACGGGCCGGGATGGTCGGGGGCAGGCTGATCGGGCAGGACACCCACGTCCAGTCCCGGTACGAGGCCGGATCCGGCCTGGTGGGCAGCTGCAACCTGAGCAGCGCCCGACCGGGCTCATCAGCCCGTTCGATGGTGGCCTGTTGCCCGTCACACGAGGCGAGCAGCAGCATCCTCGTTATGCGCGGCTCGGCCTCCGCTTCGAACAGATCGACAGGAAGGCGGCCATGCTTCCGCTGGAACGCGGCGACCTGCCGGGTGCGGGACTTGATGACGCTGGACGGCAGATGCTCACCGCCGGGAACGGCGTCGCGTACGGCGTCCCACTCCTCGGGGGTGCGCTTCACCGGATCTGCTGGCCATGTCTTAATGACCCCGCCCGTCAGGTCGGCCCGCCACTTGACCGACCGCAGGGTGCGTCCGGCCTGTTCCTGGGCCATGCGCACGATCCGGTCGTTGACCTTCACACCCTCGGGCGGGCCGACGATCCAGCCGAGCCGACGGCAGGCCATCCACGCGTTCGACGGTAGCTTCCTGCCGCCTGCATCCTCGCCGGAGGCCAGTACGTCCACGTCGGTGGCGTTCCAATGCTCGCCGAGCAGCACGCCGACCATGCCCAACACCAGATCAGCCGCCCAGCCGACGCGCTCGGCGAGCACGGTGGCGGGCAGGAGTTCGCCGGTCTTGTCATCCATCCCGGTGCGCATAACAGCGCGGGCGCAGGCGGTACGGGAAGTCTCGCCCTCGGCGAGCGGTATCTTGCGGCTCACGTGGCACGGTCCTGCGCACCGGCACACAGTCCGGACTCGGCGAGCAGCCGCTTACGGGCCTCCGCCGAACGCATCCCGTACAGGCGGCCGGCGAAGGTGGTGACCAGGGACACGAAGTCTTCGAGGAGTTCGTCCCGGCCGCCGGACTTCTTCGGATGCAGCACCTCAAGGGTGACGCCGTACACGGCGAACAGCCGCTCGAGCCAGCCGACTCCGAACCTGGCCAGCCGGTCCTCATGCGTCACCCGCACCACCGTCACGCTGCCGTCAGAGACCATTCGCAGCAGCCGGTTGAGGCCAGCTGTCCTCCCGCAGGCCAGAGCCACGATCCTTCACGACCTTCACAATCTCGCCCGTAGCGGTGGACCGCAACTCCTCTTCCTGCGCAGCCAGAGACGATTCCTGCCCGGACGAGCCCGAGACGCGCACATATAGAACTTCCCTCCTGAGGCGGGAAGTCGTGGAGTCGCTGCCGCGCTTCATGTTCTCCACGTCGACCGAGGAGAACCGTCGCTCACGGCCGACCCACGTGAATGGGATCTTGCCGTCGATAGCCCACTGACGAAGCGTCATCGGGTGTATCCCGAGACGCTGCGCAGCCTTGGACATACGCAGCAACTCTCCATACACCCAACTACACCTGGCCAACGCTAGGGATAACTAACGAAGTTGATGAGCCTGTTCGAGGATCTCCGCGTAGAGCCGGGCCGTGCGGCGGGCGACCGTGTCCCAGCCGAACTCCCCCACCGCACGTTCCCGTCCCGCCTCGCCCATCCGCCGGGCGCCCTCCGGGTCGGCGAGGAGCGCGTCCAGGGCGCGGGCGAGGCCCGTTTCGAAGTCGTCGTCCACGGGCACCAGCAGGCCCGTCTTGCCGTCCGCGACGACCTCGGGGATGCCGCCGACCTGCGAGGCCACGACGGGTGTGCCGCAGGCCATCGCCTCCAGGTTGACGATGCCCAGCGGTTCGTACACCGAAGGACAGGCGAACACGGCGGCGTGCGTGAGGAGTTGGATCACCTCCGGGCGCGGTAGCATCCGCGGGATCCAGTGCACGCCGTCGCGGACGCGGCTCAGCTCCTGGTACAGGTCGCGGAACTCCCGGTCGATCTCCGGGGTGTCGGGCGCCCCCGCGCACAGTACGACCTGCGCCGCGGGGTCGATGTCCCGTGCCGCGCGCAGCAGATGGGGCACGCCCTTCTGCCGGGTGATCCGGCCGACGAACAGGATGTACGGACGGGCCGGGTCCAGGCCGAGGCGGGTCAGGACGTCGGTGGCGGGGTCGGGCCGGTAGAGGTCGGTGTCGATGCCGTTGTGCACGACGTGGACACGGGCGGGGTCCAGCGCGGGATAGCAGTCGAGGATGTCCGTGCGCATGGCACCGGACACGGCGATCACCGCGTCGGCGGCCTCGATCGCGGTGCGCTCGGCCCAGCTCGACAGGGCGTATCCGCCGCCGAGTTGCTCGGCCTTCCAGGGGCGCAGCGGCTCCAGGGAGTGGGCGGTCATCACATGCGGGATGCCGTACAGGAGCTTGCCGAGGTGGCCGGCGAGGTTGGCGTACCAGGTGTGGGAGTGGACGAGTTCGCGGCCCTCGAGAGCGGCGGTCATGGCGAGGTCCACGGAGAAGGTGCGCAGCGCGTCGTTGGCGGTGTCGAGCGCGGGCCAGGGGCGATGCCGCAGCACGCCCTCCGCGCGGCCCTCGCCCCAGCAGTGCACCTCGAGGTCGACGAGGGATCTCAACTCCCGGGCGAGGAACTCGACATGGACGCCCGCGCCGCCGTACACGTCCGGGGGGTACTCCCGGGTCAGCAGTCCCACTCGCACCCGCAAACCCCCTGTCTCGGCGGCTGGTTCCCTCATGGTCACCCAGATGTGGCGTGTGGGGAAGAGCCCGGGGGCCGGGCGAAGCAGCAGTCGCCGCACAGTCCACCGCCGGGCACCCGGTAGTACAGGCAGCAGCTGCGGCGCCGGAAGGCAGTGCCCGTAAGTGTGCCGGTTGTGGTGAGGCGGGGGTGGGTGAACAGCTCGCCGGCCAGCGCGCGGGCCCGGGCGGCAGCCTCGGTACGGCCGTTCGTGCGCGCCCACCGGTCCAGCTCGCGTACGGCGCCCGCCAGCGCGGATCCGGCGTTGCCCCACAGCAGCCCCGCCGCGAGCCGGTGGCGGGCGCGCAGAGCGGCCGCCAGCGGTTCCAGGTGACCGTGCAGCACGACGTCCACGACGGTCGCCGCGTCCCCTGGCAGCGGGCGCACCTGAGCGAGCCACAGGTCGTCGGGTGCGCTGCCGTCGGCGTCCCAGTGCAGCAGCCGCGGGTCGAGGTCGGGGATGCGGCCGTACAGGACGGCGCAGCCGAGCGCCGTCGACCACAGCCGGGCCGCGAGCCCGAGGTGCGCCACCGAGGCCGCGATCCGCACCTCGGGAACGGTCAGGGCGGCCGCCACCTTTCGGACACGGACAAGCAGGGGATCCGCGTCCGCATCCGATGCCAACGGGCCGTAGGCCTGCGCCAGGGGCGGCAGCGACCTCACGGGGGCTGACGGTCCGTCCACGACCGTGCGCAGGACGAAGAATCCGCCGAGCGGGCTCAGGGCGGCGAGATCGGGGTCGAGGTCCACGAGAGCAGTAGTACCAAGCCCCTAGGGGGCGGGATCAGGGGGTCTCCGTCCCGGTTCACCCACCCTGGGGATGACTGGGGGGCGTTCGTACTCCATCGGCAGTAGGACTCATTGGGTGCTCAGGGACGACGACTGGGAACGGGGCGAGGGGGCATCGTGTTGGTCATGGAAGCCGACCGTTCGCCGCACCGGGCCCAGCGCCCCAGCCTCAGGCAGAGGAGCAGCTCATGAGCGCCCTCGCGTTGTCCGTGCTCCTGTCGCTGGTGTCCGCTGTCGCGTACGCGGGCGGCGCGATCGTGCAGGAGCGCGTCGCGGTGTCGTTGCCGGACGGTCAGTACGCGCCGATGCGTCGGCCGGGCTGGTGGGCCGCGGTGGCGCTCAACGGTCTCGGCGGGCTGCTGCACGTGGCGGCCCTCGCCTACGGTCCGCTGAGCGTGGTGCAGCCGCTGGGGGCGCTGACCATCGTGTTCGCGCTGCCGATGGCGGCGCTGTTCGTGGGCCGCAGGGCCGGTGGGACGGCCTGGCGGGGCGCTGTGATGGCGACCGTCGGCCTCGCGGGTCTGCTGTCCCTGGTCGGCACGTCCGACTCGCGGTCGCTGGACGGGGCACAGCAGGTGTCCGTGTTCCTGGCGACCGCCGCTGGGGTCGCCGCCCTGATGCTCGCGGGACGCGCGGTCCGGCATCGTCCGGCGGTGCGGGCCCTGCTCCTCGCGACCGCGTCGGGCATCGCGTTCGGCATGTCCTCGGTCTTCACGAAGACGGTCGCGGTCGACTGGACCGGCGGGGTGTCGGGCGCGGATCTGCCGTCCCTGGCCGCGATCGGCGTGTTCGCCGTCTCGGGTCTGCTGCTGTCCCAGGCCTCGTACCGGGGCGCCGGCCTCGCGGCTCCGCTGGCCACGCTGACGGTGGTGAACCCGGTGATAGCGGCCGCGGTGGGCATCACGATGTTCGGCGAAACCTTCCGCTACGGCACCACGGGCACCGTGCTCGCCCTGAGCTGCGGGGTGGTGGCGGCGGGCGGTCTGATCCTGCTGACGACGGAGCGCATCCGGCAGTCCGACGACTCCGACAACGCGGAGCTGCTGCCCGAACCCCTCACCGGGCAGCTGTCCGGCATCGGCGCCCCGGCGAGGCCCGCCGACGAGCCCGCCACCGCGTTTCTCGAGGGCCTCCCCGAGAAGCCCGCCGCGCACCGGGAGGGCGGCGTCTTCCTGCCGAGCCCGGTCACGGAGAGCACGTACGGCAACGACGCGCCCGTCGGTCCCGCCGACGGGACCGCGCCCTACTACTCCACCCTGTACGGCGCCTCGTACATCCCGTTCCCGAGCGTGGAGCAGCGCGCCGGGGTCAGATCCTGACCCCGCCGGCCCGGAGGTACGCCACCGGGTCGACGTCCGTACCGAAGCCGGGCCCGGTCCGCACCTCGAAGTGCAGATGCGGGCCCGAGCTGTTGCCGGTGGACCCGACACGGCCGATGCGCTGGCCGCCGCCCACCGGCTGGCCGGCCTTCACGGAGATCGCCGACAGGTGCGCGTACTGGGTGTACCGGCCGTCGGCGTGCCGGATGACCACCTGGTAGCCGAAGGAGCCGCCCCATCCGGCGGTGACGACCCGGCCCGCGGCGACGGCCTTCACGGAGGTGCCGGTGGCTGCGGGGAAGTCGACGCCGGTGTGGTAGCCCTTCGACCAGCTGGAGCCGGCCGCCCGGTAGGGGGTGCCCAGGGAGCCGCTGACGGGGGCGACGAGGGAGTCCTCGCGCCGGTCGTCGGCGTCGTCCGAAGCGGTCGTCTTCGGCCGGGACTCGGGTGCCGCCGGTGTGGTCGGCGCGGGAGCCGGTGCAGCCGTGGCCTTGGCGCGCAGGTTCAGCCGCTGGCCCGGCAGGATCAGGTCGGGGTCCGTCCCGATCGTTCTGCGGTTGGCGGCGTACAGCCGTTGCCAGCCGCCCTGGACGCGCTGCTCCTCGGCGATGGTGGAGAGCGTGTCGCCGCGGACGACGGTGTACATCTCGGCGGTTCCTGCGCGCGACTGGGGCGTGGTGTGCGGCCGTACGTCCGCCACGGGGCTCTTGGCGGTCCGGGTCGAGGTGCCCCCGCCCGGCCGGATGTCGGGCGTCTCGCTGCTCGAACGAAGCTGAGAGTGGGGGAGGGTGAGTCCGGCCCGCACCGAGCACACGGGCCAGGCGCCGGGCCCCTGCCCGTCGAGCACCTTCTCCGCGACGGCGATCTGCTGGTCCTTGGTGGCCAGATCCGCGCGCGGCGCATAGGCCGTACCGCCGTACGCCTCCCAGGTGGACTGGCTGAACTGCAGTCCGCCGTAGTAGCCGTTGCCGGTGTTGATGTCCCAGTCGTTGGTCGACTCGCACGCGGCGACCTTGTCCCAGGTGTCCACGTCGGCCGCCTGCGCGGCACCGGTGCCGACGAACGGGAGGGCCATTCCGGCGCCGCCCGCCGTGACGGTGAGCGAGGCGCGGTTGATCCTGTTCGGCTGATACCGGCGGTGCCGGCCGCGTAAGGCCATGGAAGTGCCCCCTCGACAAGCGTCAGGAGGGCCAAAAGTAAGGGCCACGAACAGGCCATGACAAGACGGCAATCAGCCGCCCGGTCAGGCCAAGTGGCGCAGAAGGCACCCCCGTTGGCAGGGTCGGACGCACACCACAACGGAAAGGTGTCACAGATCCCGGGACGGCCTGGTCGTAGTGAGTGACAACCCCGGCGATCGGCCCCCGCTGAGGCGCCGGGCCCCTTCCGTACGTACTGAGCCCCGTAGGGTCGGACGTGCGGTCGGCGTTTCGGCACGTCAGGATGGCCCGGGGGGCGATACTGACGGCACTACCGGCACGACCGGCAAACACGATCTACGGGATCCACTGGACCCCTTGAGGAGCAGGCGGAATGAGCACTTCAGCCCAGATCGGCGTCACGGGTCTCGCGGTCATGGGCCGCAACCTCGCCCGCAACTTCGCCCGCAACGGCTACACGGTCGCGGTGCACAACCGGACGGCGTCCCGGATGCACGCGCTGGTGGAGGAGTTCGGAAGCGAGGGCGACTTCGTCGCGGCCGAGACCGCCAAGGAGTTCGTGGCCGCGCTGGAACGGCCCCGCCGCCTGGTCATCATGGTCAAGGCCGGCGATCCGACCGATGCCGTGATCCAGGAGTTCGCCCCGCTCCTGGAGCCCGGCGACATGATCATCGACGGCGGTAACGCCCACTTCGCGGACACCCGGCGCCGGGAGCGCGAGCTGCGCGAGCGGGGCATCCACTTCGTCGGCACCGGCATCTCCGGCGGCGAGGAGGGCGCGCTGCACGGGCCGAGCATCATGCCGGGCGGTTCGAAGGAGTCGTACGAGTCGCTGGGCCCGATGCTGGAGAAGATCTCCGCGAAGGCGGCGGACGGCGCACCGTGCGTCACGCACGTCGGCCCGGACGGCGCCGGGCATTTCGTGAAGATGGTGCACAACGGCATCGAGTACGCCGACATGCAGCTCATCGGCGAGGCGTACCAGCTGCTGCGCGATGTCGCCGGGTACTCCCCCGCCGAGATCGCGGAGATCTTCCGCACCTGGAACACCGGCCGACTCGACTCCTACCTGATCGAGATCACGGCCGAGGTGCTGTCGCATGTGGACGCGGCCACGGGCAAGCCGTTCGTGGACGTGGTGCAGGACCGGGCGGAGCAGAAGGGCACCGGCCGCTGGACCGTGCAGATCGCGCTGGACCTGGGTGTTCCGGTCTCCGGGATCGCGGAGGCGGTGTTCGCCCGCTCACTGTCCGGACACGCGGCGCTGCGTGAGGCGTCTCGAGGCCTGGCCGGCCCGAAGGCGTCCCCGCTGGACAAGGCGGAGGCCGGTGCCTTCGCCGACCGGGTCGAGCAGGCGCTGTACGCCTCCAAGATCGTGTCGTACACCCAGGGCTTCCACGAGATCGCCGCGGGCAGCGAGCAGTACGACTGGGACATCGACCTCGGTCAGGTCGCCTCGATCTGGCGCGGCGGCTGCATCATCCGCGCGGCGTTCCTGGACCGGATCCGCGCCGCCTACGATGCCCGGTCCGATCTGCCGAGCCTGCTGTCGGACGAGACGTTCGCCCAGGAGATCGCGGCGGCTCAGGACGACTGGCGCGAGGTACTCGTCGCCGCCACCCGGCAGGGCGTCCCGACGCCGGGCTTCGCCGCGGCCCTCGCCTACTACGACGCCCTGCGCGCCGAGCGGCTGCCCGCCGCGCTCACCCAGGGCCAGCGGGACTTCTTCGGCGCGCACACCTACCGGCGCACCGACCGGGACGGTTCGTTCCACACGCTGTGGGGCGGGGACCGGTCGGAGGTGGCGGGCTGAGTGCTCCGCTGGAGGTCCGGTACGCCACGTGCGGGTGCGTCGTGGCCAGGGCCGGTCCTGCGGTACGGCAGTGGTGGGCGGCCTTCGTGGTCGCCCACCACGCGTCATGGGCGCTCACCGCCCTTCGTGGTGCGGCCGCTCAGGAGAGCGGCGGTCCGGGCTCCGGGTTCGGGACGGGCTCCGGGCCCGGGGGAATCGGGGAGGGATCGGGTTCCGGGACCGGGCGGGGCCCCGGCGGCGGCTCGGGAGCCGGAGGCGGAGGGGTCGGCCCGGGCGCCGGGGGCGGTTCCGGAGTCGGCACCGGGTCGGGGTGCGGTGGCTCGGGGTGATGGGGATCCGGTCCGGGAGTGGGACCCGGCGGGACCGGATCGGGGTACGGATTGGTCATGATGTCCTCCGCCAGTCGGTGAACGTCGGCTGTGGACTACTCCCCGTCTACCCGGGGCCCAGCGCCGCCAGTCACTCGCCGGAGTCACCGCGTGGCCCAGGTGGACCCCTGGTGTCTGTCCGGACGACGTCAGCCCGACAGCCCGGTCCGCGCCGCCCGCGCCCCCGCCGCCAGCCCCGGGCGCGGGCTGGACAGCACCGGGACCGATGTCGTCGTCAGCTGCTGGGCCGGGGCCATGGAGGGCTGGGCGAGAACGATCGCGTCGGCGTCGGTGACCTCGTCGGCCGCGGCGGCGACGAGACGTGCGTAACTCTCCGTGTCGCCCGCCTCGAACCGCTGCCACGCGCCCTCCACCAATCGGGGCCGTACCTCGACGGAACGTCCGGCGCGGCGGGCCTCCTCCTCGATCAGCGACAC
>NZ_JBQQCE010000025.1:0-39116 GCF_052245645.1 Streptomyces sp. KR55
AGCGCCGCCCGCTGCTCGGGCGGCACGATTGCCGACTGAACCAGGTCGCCGACCAGCACGAACATGGCCTGGTTGGTCTCCTGGCCGCTGTACTCTGGGGCCACCCTGCGCAGCCAGTCGTACATCTTGCCGGTGTCGGTGGGCAGCGTGGACAGGTGCTTGTAGTTGGTGGTGACCTCGTAGCCGAGCTCTCCGGGCTGGGCGTCGGGGTCCATGGGCCAGTCGCCCCGTCCGGTCTCGCGCATCAGCCCCTTGCGGGTGCCGTCCACGGAGTGCCAGCTCTCCAGCCGGTGCAGCGGCTGGATGGTCGTCTCTCCGCCCTCACTCGACGAGTACGACACCTTGCTGTCGACGTACACGAACTGGTCGTCGCGGATCGGGCCGTACGACGGCTCGTGCTCGGCCGCCAGCGCGAGGTCCTCCAGCAGCGCGACCGTCGCCCTGCTGGGCGGCTGGGCGGTCGTGTCGTTGCCGGACGGCAGGACGACGAGGGTGATGGCGGTGACCGTTGCCACGGCGGCCGCGGCGATCGCGGGGCGCAGCCACCGGACGCGGGCGCGGGCGGGCACGGCTTCGTCTCGCCGGATCTCGGTCATCAGATGCTCCTTGAGGAGTCGGTGACGGCCCGGCGGAAGGTCTCTCTCGGGAAGCTGGTTCATCGGTTTCCCTCCCTCAGGGGCCCGACCGCGGTGGTGCGGTCACCTCTCATCTGTCCGTGACTCGGGGGGAGTTCCATATGTTTCGCGAGCTTTGTCCGCGCCCGTGACAGTCGCGACCGTACGGTCCCCACCGGCACCCCGAGCGCCTCCGCGGCCGCCGCGTAGTCCAGCCCGGACCACACGCACAGCGCCAGCACCTCCCGCTCGGCCCGCCGCAGCTTCGCCAGCGCCATCCGTACGAGATCCAGTTGAGCCGCGTCGTCCAGGCGCCCGGCGACCTCGTCGGCGAAGTCGCGCTCCGCCTCCTCGCGCGGGAGGCGGGCGACGGCCGCCGCGTGTCTTCGGGCCGCGCGGCGGGTGTTACGCGTGACGTTGGTGGCGATGCCGAGCAGCCAGGGCCGCAGCGAGCCACCCTCCTCGTCGAGCCTCCCGCACAGCCGCCAGGCGTCCAGGAAGGTCAGCGAGACGACGTCCTCGGCGGTCGTCCACTCTCCGGTGAGCCGGAAGGCGTGGTTGTAGACGGAGCGTGCGTACGCGTCGAAGAGAGCACCGAAGGCGTCGTGGTCCCCCGCGCGGATGCGTTTCCGCAGATTCGTATCCACGTCCCTTTGCCTGTCCGTACGGCGAGGGCCGGTTCCCGTGACTCAGGTCACAGGAACCGGCCCTCGGTGTAGGCGAGTTCTCCTGCGGGTCACACGCCCGCGTAGGAGTGCTTGCCGGAGACGAAGAGGTTCACGCCGTAGTAGTTGAACAGCCAGCAGCCGAAGGCGATGAGGGCCAGGTAGGCGGCCTTGCGGCCCTTCCAGCCGGCCGTGGCGCGGGCGTGCAGGTAGCAGGCGTAGGCGACCCAGGTGATGAACGACCAGGTCTCCTTGGGGTCCCAGCCCCAGTAGCGGCCCCACGCGTCGCCGGCCCAGATGGCGCCCGCGATGATCGTGAACGTCCACAGCGGGAAGACGGCGGCGTTGACACGGTAGGAGAACTTGTCGAGGGAGGCCGCGGCGGGCATCCGCTCCAGCACCGAGGTCGCGAAACGGCCTGGCTTGCCGCCACTCGCGAGCTTGTTCTCGTAGGAGTCGCGGAACAGGTACAGCAGCGTGGAAACGGCGCCGACGTAGAAGACCGCGCCACAGAAGATCGCCGTGGAGACGTGGATGTACAGCCAGTACGAGTGGAGGGCGGGAACCAACTGGTCGCTGGCGGTGTACAAGACAGTGACGGCCAGGCCGAGATCGAGGAGGACCGTGGTGACCAGGGGAAGGCCGAGCCAGCGGACGTTCTTCTTCAGCGCGAGCAGTGCGAGGTACACACCGACGGCGGTGGTGGAGAAGGTGATGTTGAACTCGTACATGTTGCCCCACGGCGCCCGCTGCACCGAGAGCGCCCGGCAGAGCACACCGGCGAACGCGATGAGGAAAGCAAGCACGGTGAGGGACACGGCGATACGCCCGTAGAGGTCGCCCTTCTCGTCCCCGCCGTGCGCGCCGGGTCCGTCGGGTACGTCGCGGCTGCCGACCGCGGCCCGGACGACGACCTTGGGCCGCTCCAGTACGGCGGTCCCGCCGGCCTTGCGCACGGTCACGGCCGGGGCGTCCGCCGTGGTGCCGGTCTTGGCGGTGAGCGCGGCGGCGGTGCGGCCGACCTTGCTGCGGCTGCCGAAGAGCCATTCGGCGATGTGGGCGAAGAAGGCCAGGGTGTAGATGGCCATCGCGGAGTAGATCAGCGTGTTGCTGAGGTTCGCGAGGTTCTCATTGGTCGCGGCGGCGAGAGTCACTTCTCAGCCCCTTCGGCAGGAACAGCGGGGTCGGTTGGGTCGGGTTCGGGATCGGGGTCGGGTGCGCCCGGTGCCTTCTCGTACAGGAGCCCAGCGAGTTCGCCCAGTTCCTCCGGTACCTTCGCGGACTCGCTGCGGCCGAGGCCGGCCATCTCCACGACGGTGACGCCGTCGGCGCCCCGCACCGCCCGCACCCACACGCGGCGGCGCTGGATGAACAGGGAGGCGGCGAGGCCGAGGATCGCGACGATCGCTCCGGCGAGCGCCCAGCCGCTGCCGGGCTGCCGGGTGACCTGGAAGCCCGCCCACTCCTGGACGCCGTCGAAGGTGACGGAGCCGGCGCCGTTCGGGAGCGTCATGGTCTCGCCGACCTTCAGCCGCTTCTTGAACAGCTCGCCCTTGGAGTCCTTGAACTCCTTCAGATGGCTCTTGTCCAGCTGGTACACGCTCTGCGGGATGCCCGAGTCGACGCCCAGGTCGCCGTGGTACGCCGACAGCGCGAGCCGTGGGTTCAGCACCGCCGGAAACTGGGACAGCATCGTGCCGTGGCCCTCGCCGGCGAAGGTCGGCACGAAGAAGGCGTTGAAGCCGAGCTGTTCCTCCTCGCCCTCGGCGTTGCGGTAGCCGTCCATGACCTTGATCGCACCGGAGGAGGTGACATTTTCGTCGAGCGGCAGCAGAGCGACGGCTTCGTTGTTCATCACGACGTTGCCGCGGGCGTCCCGGACGGTGACGATGGGGGCGTAGCCGTGGCTGACGAGGTAGACCTTCGAGTTGCCGATCTCCAGCGGCTCGTTGACCTTGATGGTGGTCTGCTGCTCCTTGCCGTAGGCGCCGACGCTGTAGGTGACGTTCGCCTGGTAGGTGCGCGGGGTGCCGCGGTTGGGGCCGGAGACCTCGTAGGTGCCCTGGAAGTCCTGCAGGTTGAAGCTGAACGCGTCCAGGTCGTCCTGGGTGAAGAGGCTGCCGGACTTGAAGTCGTCGTACTGGGTGAGGGTGTTGGCGAAGCCGTCGCCCTCGAGGATCAGCTTGTTGCCCTCGGACTTGAACAGCTGGCCCCAGCCGAAGGCGATCAGCATCACGATCAGCGCGATGTGGAAGGCGAGGTTGCCGACCTCGCGCAGATAGCCCTTCTCGGCGGCGACCGCGTCACCGGCGACGTGGGCGCGGAAGAAGCGCTTCTTCAGCAGGGCCAGCGCGGCCTCGCGGACCTGCTCGGGCTCGGCCTCGCTGCGCCAGGTCGTGTATGCCGGGAGCCGGGTGAGGCGCTTGGGCGCGGCCGGCGGGCGGCCGCGCAGCTGGCCGACGAACTGCCAGGTGCGCGGGACGATACAGCCGATGAGGGAGATGAACAGCAGGATGTAGATCGCGGAGAACCACACCGAGCTGTAGACGTGGAACAGGCCGAGCTTGTCGTAGATCGGCGCAAGGGTTTCGTGCCGCTCGCGGAAGTCGGCGACCTGGGTGGCGTCGGTGCCGGTCTGCGGGATGAGCGAGCCGGGGATCGCGGCCATCGACAGCAGCAGGAGCAGCAGCAGCGCGACCCGCATGGAGGTGAGCTGCCGCCAGAACCAGCGGGCCCAGCCGATGACGCCGAGGGAGGGCAGGTTGGGCGCCTCCTCGCGGGGCGTGGTGGACAGCTGGGAGCCGGCCGCGCCCAGGTCCTGGTCCTCGCCGGGGGCAGGGGCGTTGTCGGTCGTCGTCTTGCTCATCGATCAGATCCCCACAGTGAAGCCGTTGGACCAGGTCTGCATCTCCTGCACCAGGCTGTCCCATGCGCCGGTCAGCAGCAGCACACCGGTCGCGATCATCATGATCCCGCCGATGCGCATCACCCAGACATAGTGGCGCTTGACCCAGCCGAAGGCACCGAGGGCCTTGCGGAAGGCTACGGCGGCGAGGACGAAGGGGAGGCCGAGGCCCAGACAGTAGGCGATGGTGAGTATCGCGCCGCGGCCCGCGCTGGCCTGGTTGGAGGAGAGCGCCAGTACGGAGGCGAGGGTCGGTCCGATGCAGGGCGTCCAGCCGATGCCGAACAGCGCGCCCAGTACGGGGGCGCCGACGAGCCCGGCCACCGGCCGCTTGTGGAAGCGGAACTCGCGCTGGGTGAGCCAGGGCATCATGCCCATGAAGAACACGCCCATGACGACCATGAGCACGCCGAGCACCTTGGACAGGACGCTCTGGTGCTCCTGGAGCGTGGAACCGAAGTAGCCGAAGAGCGCCCCGCTGGAGACGAACACGGCGGTGAATCCGAGCACGAACAGCGAGGCGCCGATGGCCATCCGGCCCCGACGGGCGTCGGCCAGGTCGGTGCCGCCGACTCCGGTGACGTAGGAGAGATAGCCGGGGACGAGCGGCAGGACGCACGGCGAGAAGAAGGAGACCAGGCCGCCGAGGAGAGCGACAGGCAGAGCCAGCAGCAGGGCCCCGTTGAGGACCGTGTCGTTGACCCCTGTGGCGGCCAGCGTGGACACTCCGGTCACGTCACTTCTCCGCAAGGACCGGGGCGAGCATGTCGCGCAGCTTGTCCTCGCTGAGCGCCTGCAGAGCGCGCGCCGCGACCTTGCCGTCCCGGTCGATGACGAGCGTGGACGGGATGGCCTGCGGGTTGAGCGTGCCCTTCTCGAAGCGGAGCATCAGCTTGCCCGTCGGGTCGTACAGGCTCGGGTAGGTGACCCCGTACTCCTTCTCGAAGGCGCGCGCCGGACCGGTGCTGGTGTCACGGGTGTTGATGCCGACGAACTGGACGCCCTGGTCCTTGGTGTCCTCGTAGACCGTCTCGAGGTTCTTCGCCTCGGCGCGGCAGGGCGAGCACCACGAGCCCCAGACGTTCAGGACGACGATCTTGCCCTTGTAGTCGGCGATGTCGAGCTGCTTGCCGTCGATGGTCTCGCCGGACAGGTCGGGTACGGCGGTCCGGTCGGCCTTCTCGACGGTGTCGATGCCGTCGGAGCCCGCGACGAAGTTGGTGTCACCGCCGCCCCCGGAG
Organism: Streptomyces sp. KR55; assembly: GCF_052245645.1. Lineage (NCBI taxonomy): Bacteria > Bacillati > Actinomycetota > Actinomycetes > Kitasatosporales > Streptomycetaceae > Streptomyces > Streptomyces sp. KR55. Next base: position 5,426 of record NZ_JBQQCE010000025.1, read on the forward strand.
GTGCCTCCGGAGCTGCATGCGGTGAGGGCGAGTGCCGCGGCAGCGGCCCCGGCCGTGAGCAGGGCAGCGCGGCGACGGGTGCGGCGTGCGGTGTTCGAGCGCAGGGGGGCGCGGCTGGCGGCACTCATGTGAAAAGTTTCGCATGTCCGTTCCGGGGATCTTGCGCACCCCCCTTGCGGGCGTGAACCCGCATTTCAGGACCACCTCAGGACTGCTTCTTCAGAAGCGCTTCCACCCTTCGGCGGGCGCCTGCCCGACCTCGAGGGTCCGCAGCTTGTCGAGCACTTCGGGTTTCTGTACGTCCAGCCAGTCCACGAACTGCCGGAAGGACACCAGCCGTACGTCCCCGCCCTTCTCCTTCTCCCGCGCGATGTGCTTCAGCGCCTCCTCCACGGCGTCCATGTAGATGCCGCCGTTCCACTGCTCGAAGTGGTTGCCGATGAAGAAGGGGGCGCGGTTTGTCTCGTATGCCCGCTTAAAGCCGGATATGTAAGCCTGCGCCGACTGCTCCCGCCAGCCCGGGTAGTTGTGGGAGGGGGCGTTGGTGGAGTTGACCGACTGGTTGGCGAGCATGTTGTAGTCCATCGAGAGGACCTCGAAACCGCGTCCGGGGAAAGGTATCTGCTGGAGCGGAAGGTCCCATATGCCCTGCTTCTTGCAGGGCCAGACCTGAAGGCCGCCCGGCGAGGAGGCGTCATAACGCCAGCCCAGTTCGCGGGCGGTGGGCAGCAGGTTGTCCTGGCCCAGCAGACAGGGCGTACGGCCGCCGACGAGTTCCTTGTCGTAGTCGAAGGGCAGGGCGGGCAGATCGGTCCACCCCGTGTTGGTCCGCCACTCCTTCACGAAGGACTTCGCCTGATCGATCTCGCTGCGCCACTGCTGCGGCGTCCAGTTGCCGACCGAGCCGGACCCGGCGCAGAAGTGGCCGTTGAAGTGGGTGCCGATCTCGTGGCCCTCCAGCCACGCCCGGCGGACGTTCTTCAGCGTGCCCTTGATGTGCGCGTCGGTGAGGTAGCCGATGTCGGAGGCGCCGCGCGGGTTGTTCGGCGGGTCGTAGAGGCGCTTCTTCGACTCGGGCAGCAGATACAGCCCGGAGAGGAAGAAGGTCATGTGGGCGCCGTGGTCGCGCGCGAGGTCCAGGAAGCGCGGGAAGAGCCCGTTGCCGACCTCGCCGGCCCCGTCCCAGGAGAAGACGACGAACTGCGGTGGGGTCTGCCCTGGCTCCAACGGCTCGGGCTCGGCGGGCTGGTGAGGCTGCTTGCCGGTGAAGGCGGTGGAGCCGTCGCCGAGGGGGCGGTCGGGGCGAGGGGTGGGACTGCCCTTGGTGGCGGAACCTCCGGCATGGGCCGGCCCGTCTGAGGACGTGAGGGTGCCGCAGCCCGCGAGTCCGACGGCGGCCGCGGCCCCCGCGCCGAGCCCGATCGCTCCCCGTCGACTGATGTGACGCATGCCATCCCCATCCGTTGCGCTCTCTGGTGGTCACCCAGTCAGAGGGCGCGACGAACGGGGAGGTTCCGCCTAATCGATCACGTTCGGCAACAAATTCAACAAGTACGTCACTACGGCTGCTTATGCCCCGAAGGCCTTGCCCTTCCCTTTCACCGGCTTGGCACCCGCCAGCAGATGGGCGGGCACGAGGTCGCGGGCCGGCTCGGTGTAGCCGACGGACACGATCCGGTCGCCGTCGTAGGTGAAGGACGTCAGGGACGCGAGCGTGCACTGCCGGCGGCGCGGGTCGTGCCACAGCCGGCGCCGCTCGACGTACGACCGCACGATCCAGATCGGCAGCTGATGGCTCACCAGCACCGCCTCGTGCCCACGCGCCGCGTCCTTCGCGGCGTCCAGTGCCCCCATCATGCGGATGACCTGCTCGACGTACGGCTCACCCCACGACGGCCGGAACGGGTTGACCAGGTGCTTCCAGTTGCCGGGCCGCCGCAGCGCACCGTCCCCGACCCCGAACGTCTTGCCCTGGAAGACGTTGTCGGCCTCGATCAGCCGTGCGTCGGTCGCCAGGTCCAGGCCGTGCGCCTTGGCGATCGGGGTCGCCGTCTCCTGCGCGCGCTCCAGCGGGGAGGCGGCGACATAGGTGACGTCGCGGGAGGCGAGGTGCTCGGCGACCCGGTCGGCCATCTGCCGGCCGAGCTCGGACAGGTGGTAGCCGGGCAGCCGGCCGTACAGGATGCCGTCCGGGTTGGCGACCTCGCCGTGCCGCATGAGGTGGACGACGGTGATGTCACGGGTCTGGCTCATGCGGTCGCCTCCGCTGCCGCGCGGGCCGCCGCCGGAAGGGCGTCGGCGATCCGCTGGACGGCCTGCTCGTCGTGCGCGGTGGACACGAACCAGGACTCGAAGGACGACGGCGGCAGATAGACCCCGTTCGCCAGCATCGAGTGAAAGAACGCGTTGAAGCGGAACGACTCCTGCGCCCTGGCGTCCTCGTAGTCGCGCACCGGGCGGTCGGTGAAGAAGACGGAGAACATGTTGGAGGCGTTCTGCAGCATGTGTGCCACGCCCTCCTTGGTCAGCGCCTCCGAGACCAGCGCCTGGATCTGCTGCGACACGGCGTTGATCTTGGCGTACGCGGCGTCGTCGAGCAGCCGCAGCTGGGCGAGCCCGGCGGCGGTGGCGACGGGGTTCCCGGAGAGGGTGCCGGCCTGGTAGACGGGCCCCGCCGGTGCGAGGTGCGCCATCACGTCACCGCGCCCCCCGAAGGCGGCGGCGGGGAACCCACCGCCCATCACCTTGCCGAAGGTCATGAGGTCGGGTACCACGCCGTCGACGCCGAACCACCCGGCGCGGCTGGTGCGGAAGCCGGTCATGACCTCGTCGGAGATGAACAGCGCACCGTTGGTCCGGCAGGCGTCCTTGAGCCCCTGGTTGAACCCGGGCAGCGGCGGTACGACACCCATGTTGCCGGGCGAGGCCTCCGTGATGACGCAGGCGATCTCACCCGGGTGGGCGTGGAACGCGGCGTGCACGGCCTCGAGGTCGTTGTACGGCAGGACGATGGTGTCGCCGGCCTGGGCGCCGGTGACGCCGGGTGTGTCGGGCAGCGCGAAGGTCGCGACACCGGAGCCGGCCGAGGCGAGCAGGGCGTCGACGTGCCCGTGGTAGCACCCGGCGAACTTGATCACCTTGGCCCGCCCGGTGAACCCACGGGCGAGCCGGATGGCGGACATGGTCGCCTCGGTCCCGCTGGACACCAGCCGTACCTGCTCGACCGGCGCGACCCGCTCGACGATCTCCTCGGCGAGCGTGACCTCACCCTCACCGGGCGTACCGAAGGACGTACCGCGCGCGACCGCCTCCTGCACGGCGGCGATCACCTCGGGGTGGGAGTGCCCGAGGATCATCGGCCCCCACGAACACACCAGGTCGACGTACTCCCGGCCGTCCGCGTCCGTCAGATACGGCCCCCTGCCGGACACCATGAACCGGGGCGTACCGCCCACCGCACGGAAGGCCCGCACGGGCGAATTGACGCCGCCGGGCGTGACGGCGGCCGCACGGTCGAACAGAGCCTGCGACGCAGGCGCTTCGTATGAATAAGGCAGTTCGCTCATGACCTGCGAGTTCTCCGACTTCTCGGACTCCGGTTGCCAGTGACCTCCTCAGGGTAGGCCAGCGGGGCCGGGCGGCAGGGGGCCGCCAAACCGGTGATCGATCCCGCTCCCGTCTGCGAAACTGTGAGCTGATACTGGGACCTGTACGTACAGCTCATGCGGAGTATGGCGTTCAGGGGCTGCAAAGATCCTGCGGACAGGTGTTTCAACGCACGTTTCGGCGCGCGGCCGTGGGGGAGGTCACTGACACGATGATCGGGTTGCGCGGCGGGCGCCACGCGTCCTAGAAAAGCAGTCGGGTGGAGATATGCATCGCGGTGGCGGACTGGGCGAGGGGACTGATGACCTGGGTCCTCGACGTGCCCGGCGGGGAAGGCACCGGCGCGACGCGGAGGAAGCCGCCGAAGCACGTCAGGCACAGACACAGGGTGTACCGAGTGAGCCCGAACCGATCGACCGGCGGATGGACCGCCAGGTGGATCGCCTCCGGGCGGGGAGCAGGAATGGTGGTCGGGTGGGGGTGACGTACAAGTACTTCGGCGCGCCGGACGGTGCGACCGCGGCCCGCGTCCCGATCTCGATGCGCCCCGAGGAGCTCGGCGGCGACGAACTCGGCATGAACGGCATGTTCACCAAGATCAAGCCGGAGACGATGGCCGCGATGGTCCTGACGGGCATCGAGGGCGTCCCTCTGCACAAGGTGCCGCCGCTGGAGCTGGTCGTCCTGCACCCCGACTACGCGGTCGTGAAACTCCCCATGACGGTCGTCGACCCCCTCCGCGGCATCGGCGAGGAGGCGGTGGGCGCGGCGGCGTTCATCTGGTCCACGGTGCCGGACCGGGGCGGGCCGCGGGATGCGTTCAACGTGTACCAGCTGCTGCACGAATGGCAGGACTTCAGCCATCGGTTGCATGAGGCGGGGCATCAGCCTTATTGCCTGGTGTGGCCCTGACCTGGGGTTTCGCTGGATTTGGGCGGGATTTCGTATCCCGCCCTTGTTAGTGCCCGGGCCGGGCGTAGGCTCGCGCATTGCGGGGATGCCGACGCGCGTATTCGGTGAGCACGTCCCGCAGCTCTTCGGTGTCGAGTTCACGCGCGTGGGCGCAGAATCGGTACTGCCCGTGAGTGATCCGGGCTTCACCCGCTGCCAACTGGGCCTGCGGTGTCGCCCAGTGCCACTGGGCGTGCCGGGCCGAGGGCCGGGGAAGCGGGAGCCTGTCCTGACCCGCTCGTGTCGCGACCTCGCCCCGGCCATGGGCGGCTACATCCGCTCGTAGTCGTCCAGGGCCGCCGGCCCGGCGTGTCCCCGGCCGTACCAGGCGGCGATGGCCTGCTTGTGGCCGTCCGGCATGTTCAGCTCCGGCACCTCGTCCGCGGTGAACATGCCCAGCTGCTTGTGCTCGTGGCTGACGACCGGCGGCCGTTCGGGAGTCAGCACGGTGCAGCCGTAGGTCACGACCAGTACGCGTCGTCCGGGAATCGGCTGGTAGATCCACACACCGCCGTCGATGAGCGGACCGGCCTTGACGTCCCAGCCGGTCTCTTCCCGGATCTCGCGCTCCAGAGCAGCCTCGGGACTGGCGTCCGGCAGTTGTACCCCGTCGTCGGTGCCGATCTCCAGGCGACCTCCGGGCAGCTCCCACTCATCGCGCTCGTTCCGCAGCAGCAGCACACGATCACGCGCGTCGAGCGCAACGCCTTTCACGGAGACGGGCCAGAGCGGCGGCGTGTACGTCATGACGTTCTCGTCCTGCGGTGTGCGAGCCGGGCCTTCGGAACGTAGCACGCTCCCATCAACCCACCACCTCATCGACCGATTTGTCCGAGTCGACAACCAGCATCGGCATGGCAGCCGTGTCTCTTGGGGCGGGGGCTGCGCTGTTCAAGGGCCGTGGGCACCAGGCCTGAGCGCCTCCCCACCACTTCGATCGCCTCGATCGCTTCGACTCACAGGAGCGTCTCGCCATGCCGCACACCACCATCGCAGCGGCCAATCCAGCCCGTACCGGTCGACCGGCATCCGCCGCCCCGGCCCGTCACGACGGTTCCCCGGCCACCCCCATCCCCGTCATGCCCCTGTGGCAAGGTCTGGCCCATCCTCTGGCAGGGCTTCAGCCATCGGTTGCATGACGCCGCGCCGGGAGTGGCCGATCAGGCGGCCGGGTGCGGTTCCCGCGTCGTCAGTCTGCGGGCGAGCAGGCCGAGCAGCACGGCGTTGAACATCCCGGACAGGGCCGTACCGGCGGAGAAGAGCAACGGGCTCAGCCAGGCGAGCGAGGAGTCCCCCGCGGGTGATACCGCCATCAAGGGGAGGCTGACGAGCATGCTGAGCGGAGCTGTGGTCATGAGCGGCCAGATTCCGGCGAACCCCGGGTCCGGCGACAGGTACACGGCGTACAGGAAGAACCCCAGCGACGCCGCGACCACGGCGAGATAGCCGCGCGCGAACCAGTTGTCCGCCGCGGGCGCCAACAGGGCCCGGATCCCCTGCAGTCGGGGGCTTGAATAACGCGCCATGTCCGTTCCTTTCTCTTCTCAGTGGTGCGATGGGTTCACGCGTGCCGGGCAGTGCGGAGGTCGCGGACGTGGTGGGCAAGGGCGCCGAGCGCGGCGGCGTTCACGAGGGCGCACAGGAGCAGCCGGACGCCCGTGATGGCGGCGGCGAGTACCACGGCCGGTCCGCCGCTGTCCTCGATGCCGGGACCGATGGGGATGACCACGCCCAGGAGGGAGAGGGGTTCCGTGAGCAGTATGGGGATCGTGGCGTAGACGCTGTCCGGGAAGAGGAACGCGACCGGTACGAAGGCGGCGAAGACCGCCAGATAGCCCCGGGCGGGCCAGTTGTCCGTGGCGAGCGCAAGGAACCGGCGCAGCCATGGGAGGCGGCGCGGGTGGCAGGCGTTCGGCATCGCGGGTCCCTCCGGGTCGGTCCGTGGGGGGCGTTCTCCACGGTGGACCGGGGGACGCGTTCAGGCATGAGTACGGGTGCTCATCTCTGTATGGGTTTCCGACCTGGCGCAGCGGCCCGGAAGCGCGGTCACGGTCGGCGTCGCGGTCTACATCCTCTCGCTGCCCGACGGCGCCGTCGTGAGCATCGCCGCCCTGTGTGCCCACTTCAGCGAGGGCGAGATCCTGATCTCCCGCGCGCTACGGGAGTTGGAGGCCGCCGGCTACCTGGAGCGGCGGCGGCAACGCGGCCCCGGCGGCCGGATCCGTACCCGTACGTACTTCCACGACGTACCAGTCCGTTCCGGGTCACGCGATGTGACACTTTCCGGGAAAGTGTCACACTCCGCAGCCCCAGCACCCTGGCCGCAGCGGATTCCCCCACAGCATCCGGTCCGGGACGCAGCCCGGGACCGCGGCGACGCCCTTGCACCCGCCCGGCCCGAACCATCGCCGACATCTCAACCGGCGTCTTCCGTCCCTCCTCCGTGCGAGACTCAACAAGAAGCCGAAGCCGACGAGCGGGCAGCCGTCATCCTCGCCTCCCTGCGCATCGTCGATTCCCGGCTGATCCTGTCGCAGCGGGAGGTGGCGGAGCCGGCTCCCGCCGTCACACGCCGGCTCACCGCCGGTGTGAGCCCCGCGCAGATCACCGAAGCGCTCACCACCCGGCCACCGGCCCGCCTCCTGTCACGCCCGGCCGGCATCCTGACCTACCGCCTCAACGATCCGCCACCGGCCGCACCCGCTCCGGCTGCCTCCCCCGCCAGACCGCCCGCCCTGCCTTGGCAGACCTGCGACGGCTGCGAACGCGCCTTCCGCGCGGCGGAACCCACCCTCTGCCGGGACTGCTTGCGCGACAACAGCAGCGCCCACCGTCCGCGGGCCGCCTGATGATCCGCTGCGCCGCAGCCCGCCGTGCGTCCCGGCGCCTTCGGACCCCGCCCCTGTGTGGTCGGCCGGATGCCGACGGCTGCCCGGTGTCCCGGCGATGCAATTCCGCCAAGGTTCCGAGCGCGGCCGCGGTCCCCTGCCTCCGCTCCCGCGCTACTGATCAGCCGTATGAGCGCGGCGGGCGCGTATTGCTCGGCGAGGGCGACTTCCGGTCGTACCGATCATTTGTTCTTGATCAGCTCTTTGCCGGCTGCCTAGCGTCATCGGCCATGGGGACCCATGCTTACGACACCCTGCTCGCGGACATCTACGAGTCGGCCTACGAGACGGCGGACCCGGAAGCGTGACTGCCCTGCTGGAGCTGACGGACGTACGGCACGGATACGACGGCCGGATGGTCCTCGACGGCGTGAGTCTGGCCGTCGGTGTGGGGGAATGCGTCGCTCTGCTCGGCGAGAACGGCTCCGGGAAGTCCACCCTGCTGCGGCTCGCGGCCGGGCAGGAGATCCCGGAGGCGGGGAGCGTGACCTTCCGCGGCGGGACCATGAGCGAGGACGACGGGAGCGTACGGGGCGCGGTCGCCACCGTTCTGGCTGGCGGGGTGGGGTATCCCGACCTCAGTGTCCGCGAGCATCTGATGCTGGTGGCGCTGGCCCACGGCCTGGGCGAGGAGGCGGCCGGCGCGGTCGACGAGGTGCTCGCCGAGCACCACCTCACCGGGCGCGCCGAGGCACTCCCCCACCAACTCTCCTCCGGGCAGGTCCAGTTGATGGCGCTCGCGCAGGCCTTCGTACGGCCCGCCGAACTGCTCATCCTCGACGAGCCGGAGCAACGGCTCGACGCGGACGCCCGCGAGCGGCTGGCCGGGCGGCTGCGGTCCGCGAAGGAGGACGGGACCGCGGTGCTGCTGGCCACGCACCACCGGGCGCTGGCCGAGGCCGTGGCCGACGCGCAGTACACCCTGTCCGGCGAAGGACGGCTGGTCGCGGGTGCGGCCCGTGACTGAGCCGGTGACGCGCCCTTCGCCACCCACCGTGCACGACGACCACACCGAGGCGGTGCTGGCCCGGCTGCGCATGCTGCGGACGCACCAGCGCGACGAGCGACGCAAGAGCATCGCGTACACGCTCTACTGCACGGCACTGCTGTTCGCCGTCTGGGGCGTGCCGCTCCTGCCGGCCGCGGCGCGGGCCGGCGCGGACGGGCCTCCCGGTCCCGGCCCGTGCGCTCCGGTGTACGCCTGCCGTTCCCCCGCCGGGCCGGGCTGCTCGTCCCGTGGCGCGACACGACCGCGCTGCTGCGGGCGCCCGGGCGGCTGCTGTGGGCGGTGGTGTGGGCGGCCGTCGCCGTCGCGCTGGTGGGTCTGGACGACGTACCGGCGCCGGTCACGCTGATGGCGCTGCCGGCCGGGTATCTCGCGGCCGCACAGCTGGCGGAACCGGCCCGGCTGGAGGCGGACGACTTACGGCGCTCGGCCCAACTGCCCTGGACCGCCGCCGGGTTGGCGCTCCGGCACGGGCTGGTGCCGGCGGCGGGGCTGCTGGCGCTGTTCGTTCTCGGCCCGGCGGTGGCCGGGGCGGCCGGCCTGTGGTCGGACCGTCTGCTGGTCCTGCCCGCCCTGGCGCCGGCGCTGGTCGGCGCCGCGCTGGTGAGCGCGTACCGGGGCACGGTCCCGGTGCATCTGATGACCGGCTCGATGACACCTCTCGGGGGACACGGGGCCGTTCGGCGCGCTGCTGTGGCAGGTGCGGGGGCCGCTGGTGGCGCTGGGTGCGCTGGCCGTGGTGGACGGTCCGCTGCGCGGGGCGGAACCGGACGTCGTAGGACTGCTGTGGCCGCCGCTCGTCGGGGCAGGGATGGCCTGGTGGGCGGGGGTGACCGCGCGCAGGACCGTGCGTGGTGGGTGAGCACGCGGGGCTGGGTACGACGGGGGCGCCCCCCGGGTTGACTGCCTGAGCCGACGCCGGTGATCCCCAGGCCACCACGTAACACCGGCCGCCCCTCACCCCCCACCCACCGTGAACCCGATCACCGACCCGCCTCCCTCCCGCCGATGCGCGAACGGTGCTCCCCCGTGCGCCAGCGCCACCTCGCGGACGATGGACAGGCCGAGTCCGGAGCCCGGCAGGGAGCGGGCGTCGGCGGCGCGGTAGAAGCGGTCGAAGACGCGGACGAGGTCGGCGTCCTCGATGCCGGGGCCGCGGTCGAGGACCTCGACGCGGATCGTGCCCGGCCGGGCGGGACCGGCGACGACGATCTCGATGGGCGAGGTGCCGTCGCGGTCGAACTTCGCGGCGTTCTCGACGAGGTTGGAGATCGCCCGGGTGAGCATGCCCGGTCGGCCCTCCGTGGTCGTGTCGCCGCACGCGCGGACCACGATCCGGTGTCCGGTACGGCGCCGGGTCAGGCCCGCGACATCCTCGGCGAGGTCGGCGAGGTCGACCCGCTGCAGGGGTTCGGTGTCCGACTGTCCGGCCGCGAGGTCCACCAACTCGTTGACCAGATCGGTCAGTTCACGCGCCTCCTGGCCGAGGTCGGCGACCAGTTCGTCCCGAGAGGCGGGCGGCAGCTCGTCGATGCGGCGCAGCAGGGAGATGTTCGTGCGCAGCGACGTCAGCGGCGTACGGAGTTCATGGCCCGCGTCCTGGACCAGGCGGCGCTGGTCCTCCTCGGACTGGGCGAGGCGGCCGAGCATCCGGTCGAAGGCACGGCCGAGCCGGCCCACCTCGTCGCTGCCGGTGACGGGCACATCGATGCCGAGCCGCCGGGTGCGGGCGACGGCCTCCGCGGCCGAGGTGAGGATCACCAGCCGGCGCGTGATGTGCCGCGCCAGCCACCAGCCGAACAGGCCCGCCCCGGTCACCACCGCCGCCATCAGCAGCAGCGTCCGCTGCTGGAGCGCCCGCAGCAGATCCTCGGTGTCGCTGAACTCCTGCGCCACCTGCACCGCGCCCCGCCCGCCGCCCAGCGCAACGGTGGCGACACGGTAGACGTCGTCGCCGACGTCTACGTCCCGGTGCTCGACCAGCCGCCCGGCGGCAGCGGCGGTGGCGACCTCACGGTCGGCGTCGGTGACCGGCAGCCCGGGGTCGCCCTTGTCGACGACGCTGCCGTCCGGGCCGAGCACCTGCACGTCCGTGCGGGCCGGGCGGACGAAGTCGTGTCCCGGCGCGGAGGAGAAGTCCACCGGATCCATCCGGCGCTGGCTCACCTCGACCCGCAGGTCCTGCACGACCTCGTCGAACACGGACTGCTGGTCGACCCGGACGAGCCGGGCGGCGGCGCCGTAGGAGAGGATGCCGACGAGGACGGTGACGGCGGCGGTGATGGCCGCGAACGACAGCGCGAACGTGGTCCGCAGCGACGCCAGACGCGGCCACCGCACGGCCGGAGACCACGACGGACGCACCGCTCAGTCCTCCCGTAGCACGTAACCCACCCCGCGCACCGTGTGGATCAGCGGCGCCGCCCCCGGCTCGTCGAGCTTGCGGCGCAGATAGCCGACGTACACGGCGAGGTTCTTGGAGCCCGGCCCGAAGTCGTAGCCCCAGATACGGTCGTAGATCGTGGAGTGGTCGAGGACGATCCCCTCGTTGCGCACCAGCAGCTCGAGCAGCTCGAACTCGGTGCGGGTCAGCTCCAGTTCGCGCCCGCCACGCCAGGCGCGCCGGGCCTGCGGGTCCATGCGCAGCCCGGCCGCCTCGACCTGCCGCCCGGGCACGGACGGCTTCTCCCGTACGTCCATGGCGGCACCGTTCGCGGTGCGCCGCAACAGCGCCCGCAGCCGGGCGAAGACCTCCTCGACGTCGAAGGGTTTCACCACGTAGTCGTCGGCGCCGGCGTCCAGCCCGGCGATCCGGTCCGCCGTCTCCACCAGCGCCGTCAGCATCAGGATCGGCGTCCGGTCCCCCTCGGCGCGCAGCACCCGGCACACCTGGAGTCCGTCGATCCCCGGCATCATCACATCCAGGACGAGCACGTCGGGCGGGGTGCGGTGGGCATGCGCCAACGCCTCGACACCGTCGGCGACCGCCGTCACCGCGTAGCCCTCCAGCGTCAGGGCCCGCTCCAGGGCGTGCCGGATCGCACGATCGTCTTCAGCCAGCAGAACAGTCGGGGCCACGCGTCCAGTGTGGCAAAGCGGCCGAGTCGTACGACCGTATGAGCAACCCCCGCCCAGCCTTCTTACTGGCCTCTCACCCGGCCGGGGACCGCCGGGCGGGCGTGCACTGTGCTTAGCTGCGGGCAGCCGTTCCGCTGGGCCGACGCCCACCCATGCAGCCGACGCAGCTGCGGGCAGTCGTGCCGCTGGGGCGATGGGGGTCCCCCCGCTCGAGCGAAGCCGAGAGTGGGGGAGGGTGGGCGCAGCGGCACTCCGCTGACGCCTCCCGACCGACTACCCCCGGCCCTCACCCAGCCAGCCAGCCAGCCGCCGATCAGGCGCCGCGCCGCAGCGCCGCCAGCTGCTGCTCGAAAGGCACCACCTCGAACTCCCCGGCCTTCGCCGCCATCGGCACCTTCGGCGTGAGCCCGCCCATCAGCCCCGCCAGTTCCCCGGCCGCCCGCTCGATGCGCCCGTCCAGTCCCTCGGCACCCCAGTCCTCCGAGGCGGCGTAGACCCCGGTCGGGACGACGACTGCCCGCAGGTAGGCGAAGAGCGGACGCAGGGCGTGCTCCAGGACGAGGGAGTGCCGGGCGGTGCCGCCGGTCGCGGCGATCAGCACCGGCTTCCCGGCGAGCGCGTCCTTGTCGAGCACGTCGAAGAAGGACTTGAACAGCCCGCCGTACGAGGCGGAGAACACCGGCGTGACCACGATCAGCCCGTCGGCCTCGGTCACCGCGTCGAGCGCGGCGCTCAGCTGCCGCCCCGGGAAGCCGTTGGTGAAGTTGTGCGCGATCTCGACGGCGAGCTCGCGCAGCTCGATGACCTGCACGTCCGCCGAGGTCTGCCCGGCGGTGGCCTTGGCCAGCCGGTCGGCCAGCAGCCGGGTGGAGGACGGGACGCTCAGCCCCGCGGACACGACGACGAGCTTCATACGGCGTTCACCCTTTCCGAGGCGGCAGCGAGCAGGGACTGGTGGGTCGGCGCGTCCGGCACCCCGGCCGGGCGGCCCTTGGCGAACTCCTTGCGCAGCACCGGCACGACCTCCTCGCCGAGCATGTCGAGCTGCTCCAGCACGGTCTTCAACGGGAGCCCGGCGTGATCCATCAGGAACAGCTGGCGCTGGTAGTCACCGGCGTACTCGCGGAAGCTCAGCGTCTTCTCGATCACCTGCTGCGGCGAGCCCACGGTCAGCGGGGTCTGGTCGGTGAAGTCCTCCAGGGACGGCCCGTGCCCGTAGACCGGCGCGTTGTCGAAGTACGGCCGGAACTCGCGCACCGCGTCCTGCGAGTTCTGCCGCATGAACACCTGCCCACCGAGCCCGACGATCGCCTGCTCGGGCGTGCCGTGCCCGTAGTGCGCGTACCGCTCCCGGTACAGCTCGACCATCTGCCTGGTGTGGTCGGCCGGCCAGAAGATGTTGTTGTGGAAGAACCCGTCGCCGTAGAACGCCGCCTGCTCGGCGATCTCCGGGGAGCGGATCGACCCGTGCCAGACGAACGGCGGTACGCCGTCCAGCGGCCGGGGCGTCGAGGTGAAGCCCTGGAGCGGGGTGCGGAACTTGCCCTCCCAGTTCACGACGTCCTCGCGCCACAGCCGGTGCACCAGGTTGTAGTTCTCGATGGCGAGGTTGATGCCCTCACGGATGTCCTGGCCGAACCAGGGGTAGACCGGCCCGGTGTTGCCGCGGCCCATCATCAGGTCCACCCGGCCGTCGGCCAGGTGCTGGAGCATCGCGAAGTCCTCGGCGATCTTCACCGGGTCGTTGGTCGTGATGAGGGTGGTGGACGTGGACAGGATCAGCCGCTCCGTGCGGGCGGCTATGTAGCCGAGCATGGTCGTCGGCGAGGACGGCACGAACGGCGGGTTGTGGTGCTCACCCGTGGCGAAGACGTCCAGCCCGACCTCCTCCGCCTTCAACGCGATGGCGACCATGGCCTTGATCCGCTCGCGCTCGGTCGGCGTACGCCCCGTGGTGGGGTCCGGCGTCACGTCGCCGACGCTGAAGATCCCGAACTGCATGGTCGCCTCCAAGGTTGTTGACCGTTGAACTATATCCTTCGAACGGTCGACATCGTGCCCTTATTCCGAGCACTCCTGAAGGCGAAACGGGAGAACAGAAGCCGAGGTCAGAAGTAGTACGCGTCCCCGGTGTCCAGCACGAGCACCCGCTGCCGGTCGTTGTGCCGGTTGTGGTCCACCGCCCCACCGCTCCACACCGTGTCGATCTCCATCAGCACCTCGGTCGGCACCCCCCGCAGCCGTACCCCCAGCCTGAGATCCGCACCGAGCGTGTCCGCCGGCAGCGCGCCCACCCGGCACAACACCACCCGCACACCGGAACGCGCACACCCGTCGGGGAGCGTCTGCCGGTTCTCGAGCGGCTGCGACCAGCGCAGCCGTACCGTCGCGTCCGGCACGGCGGACGGCCCGTGATTACGCGGGGTGATCCGCACCTCCACCCGGCCGGAATCCAGCGTCGCGGCCCCGTGATAGGCCAGATCGGCCTCCTGAGCCGTCTCGGCCCCGGCGAGCGGAGCCACCGCACCGACCGTCATCAGGGCGGCACACCACACGCCCAGCAGCCTCATGCCTCGCATATCGCCACACTCCTCACTCCGCCGTGGGCTTCGTACGGGATGTATCCCACGCGGAGCCGACCCCAGGCACCGTCCATCAGGTGACGCGACCCCCGGTAACGGCGACGTCGACCCCGGAACCCCGGCATGCGAAGCTGCCCGCATGCTCGTCCTCCGCTCCGCCGCCCTCTTCGTCGTCGCCGCCCTCTTCGAGATCGGCGGCGCCTGGCTGGTCTGGCAGGGGTACCGGGAGCAGCGCGGCTGGCTCTGGATCACCGGCGGCATCCTCGCCCTCGGCGCCTACGGCTTCGTCGCCACCTTCCAGCCGGACGCCCACTTCGGCCGGGTGCTCGCCGCGTACGGCGGAATCTTCGTCGCCGGCTCGATCGCCTGGGGCGTGATCGCGGACGGCTACCGGCCCGACCGCTGGGACATCACCGGCGCACTGATCTGTCTGGCCGGCATGGCCGTGATCATGTGGACGCCGCGCGGCGGCTGAACCACGCGCCCGGTGCGAGGCCGACCCCACGGATCCTTACCTCGGTCCGGCTCGCTCCCGGGCAATCTCCCAACCGGACCCCCGCCTATCCTGGCGAACGAGCACATCGACCAGCGGCCCCACACCGGCGTGGCGCCCACCCGCACCACACCGCGCAAGAGGAGCAGCCGTATGACGACCCCCGCCGCCGCGTCCCGTATCGCCGTCGTCACCGGCGCCAGTAGCGGAATCGGCGCCGCCACCGCCCGGCAGCTCGCCGCGGCCGGCTACCGCGTCGTCCTCACCGCCCGCCGCAAGGACCGTATCGAGGCCCTCGCCGAGGAGATCAACGCGGCCGGCCACTCGGCGACGGCCTACCAGCTGGACGTCACCGACCGTACGGCGGTCGACGAGTTCGCCACGGCTTTCAGGACGATCGGCGTGCTGGTCAACAACGCGGGCGGCGCACTCGGCCTGGACCCGGTGGCGACCGGCGACCCGGCCGACTGGCGCCAGATGTACGAGACGAACGTCATCGGCACCCTCAACCTCACCCAGGCCCTGCTCCCCGCCCTCGTCGCGAGCGGCGACGGCACGGTCGTGGTCGTCTCGTCGACCGCCGGCCACGGCACATACGAGGGCGGCGCCGGCTATGTCGCCGCCAAGCACGGCGCCCACGTCCTCGCCGAGACGCTCCGCCTGGAGATCGTCGGACAGCCGGTCCGGGTGATCGAGGTCGCACCCGGCATGGTCAAGACCGACGAGTTCGCCCTGACCCGCTTCGGCGGCGACGAGGAGCGGGCGGCCAAGGTCTACGAGGGCGTCGCCGAACCCCTCACCGCCGACGACGTCGCCGACACCATCACCTGGGCGGTCACCCGCCCCGCCCACGTCAACATCGACCTCCTCGTGGTCCGCCCGCGCGCCCAGGCCTCCAACACCAAGGTCCACCGGGAGCACCGGTGACCGACCCCGAGCCGGAACACCGGCGCCTGGCCCGCCAGGCCGAGGAAAAACGCGGCGAACGCCACATGTGGATATGGCTCGCCTACTTCCTCTTCGGCATCCACATCATCGCCTTCGTGATGATCTACGCGGTGCTGCACGCACCCAAATAGAGACGCGCACGGAGCCGTAGCGGGTCAGCCCTTCACACAGACGACCTGCTTCAGCTTCGCCACGACCTCCACGAGGTCCCGCTGCTGATCGATGACCTGCTCGATCGGCTTGTACGCACCCGGGATCTCGTCCACGACACCGGAGTCCTTACGGCACTCCACGCCCCGGGTCTGCTCCTCCAGGTCCTTCGTCGAGAAGCGCCGCTTCGCCGCGTTGCGGCTCATTCGACGGCCGGCGCCGTGCGAGGCCGAATTAAACGACTTCTCGTTCCCGAGGCCCTTCACGATGTACGAACCCGTGCCCATGGAGCCGGGGATGATTCCGTACTCGCCGGAGCCCGCGCGGATCGCGCCCTTGCGGGTCACGAGCAGGTCCATCCCGTCGTAGCGCTCCTCGGCCACGTAGTTGTGGTGCGCGCTGATCTCGGGCTCGAAGGTCGGCTTGGCCTTCTTGAACTCCTTGCGGATCACGTCCTTCAGGAGCGCCATCATGATCGAGCGGTTGTACTTCGCGTACTCCTGCGCCCAGAACAGGTCGTTGCGGTACGCCGCCATCTGCGGGGTCTCCGCGATGAAGACGGCGAGGTCGCGGTCGACCAGTCCCTGGTTGTGCGGGAGCTTCTGGGCCACACCGATGTGGAACTCGGCAAGTTCCTTGCCGATGTTGCGGGAACCGGAGTGCAGCATCAGCCAGACAGAACCGGTCGCGTCCGTGCACACTTCAACAAAATGGTTGCCGGATCCGAGCGTTCCCATCTGCTTCGTGGCACGTTCCTGGCGGAATTTGACCGCTTCGGCCACCCCTCCGAACCGCTCCCAGAAGTTGTCCCACCCGGCCGTGGCCAGCCCATGGAACCGCCCCGGATCGACGGGATCGTCATGCATCCCCCGCCCCACCGGAATAGCCTGCTCGATCTTCGACCGCAGCCGCGAAAGATCCCCCGGCAGATCATTGGCCGTCAGGGACGTCTTCACCGCCGACATCCCGCACCCGATGTCCACCCCCACCGCCGCAGGACACACAGCCCCCCGCATCGCGATGACCGATCCGACCGTCGCACCCTTCCCGTAGTGCACGTCCGGCATGACCGCGAGCCCCTTGATCCACGGCAGCGTCGCGACGTTCCGCAGCTGCTGGAGCGCCACGTCCTCGACCGTCGCCGGGTCGGTCCACATCCGGATCGGCACCTTCGCGCCCGGCATCTCGACGTACGACATATCGCCTCATCCCCCGTAAAACCGGTGAAAACAAACCAGAAGTCCTGAATCGCAAAACCGGCGCCAAGGTCGACGTAACGGACAACGGACCGGCGTTCACGGCAGTGCGTGCGATACACATTGTCTCCAGGCGGCACCCCCGTGCGGCAACCGAATAACCAGCGGGGACACTGACAGACCAGGCAAGCGCACCACCGTGGAGAGGAGCCTGACCGTGCAGCGGAAGGCGTACGTATCCGGCGTCGCCGCGCTCCTCGCGGCCCTGCTGGCCGGCTGCACCGGCAGCTCGGACGACGGTGGCGCCACGGACGACTCCAACCCTGGCGGTTCCGGTACGGCGACGGCGGCGGCCGAGCCGGGCCGATACCGCACCCTCCCCGAACCGTGCAGCGCGGTCAGTGAGGACACCCTCGACTCCCTCCTGCCCGGTATCCAGCAGATCGCCGACGAGGAACAGCGCGAGACGGCCTACGCGGGCGAGCCCACCCTCACCTACGACAACGACCGCAAGGTCGGCTGCCGTTGGAAGGTGGAGTCCACGTCCGCCACGGACCACCTGTACGTCGACTTCGAGCGCGTGGTGTCCTACGACAACGCCGTCAGCGACGACAGCCAGGCCGAGCAGCTCTTCGCCACCCGGCAGACGGCGGCCGACCTGCCGGAGCCCATCGCCTCCGAATCCTCGCCGTCCACCCCGTCGTCCCCGTCGTCGACGTCCTCCCCGTCCTCGACACCGTCGGAGTCCGCCGACTCCCCTGCCTCGCCCGGCTCTTCCGGCAGCCCCGAGGGCAGCTCCTCCCTCAGCCCGACCTCGACGGCGAGCGCCACCCCGGCCGAGCTCCAGCCCCGCGTCCTGGACGACCTCGGCGACGAGGCCTTCCTGGACGACGCGCTGAGCAGCTCCGGTTCGACGGCCAAACAGCGCACGGTGACTGTGGCGTTCCGCACGTCCAACGTCATCGTGACCATCGAGTACGAGGAGCAGCCGGCCACGGTCGGCGTCGTGCCCGACAGCAAGGAAATGCAGGACAGGGCCCGGAATCTGGCGTCCCGGCTGGCCGACTCGCTGGCGGAATGACGCCCCTTCAGGCCGGAATGCAAAGCAGATGAAGCGGGTCCGCACAGTTCCTTCACCGCGTACCGTGGCCCCTCGGACCCGATCCGGACGCCGGCGCCACCGGCGACACCGGGACCCATCCGGCCTCAGGAACCAGAGCGTGAGTGAAGGAACCATGCAGCGACGAGCACAGCGAGACGACCAGGCTGACCAGCGTGCCGAGCGGGCGAAGCGCCTGAACCGCGTCCTTGTCTGCGCGGCAGCCGTTCCCGCGATGCTGATCGCCGCCGGCTGCTCCTCGGACTCCGGCTCGAGTGATGACGCCAAGAAGGCGTCCGAGAGCGCGTCGAGCGCGTCCGCGAGCCCCTCGCCCACCGTGCAGGCGGCGGCGTACTCGGAGCTCCCCGAGCCGTGCGCGGTGCTGTCGAAGAAGACGTTGGACGAACTCGTCCCGAAGGGCTCGAAGTCGGGCAAGGAGGGCAATTCCGACGATGTGTCGACGCGGGGCAGCTGCTCCTGGGACAGTCTCGACAACAACGGTGTCGACGGCTCGCAGTTCCGCTGGCTGAACGTCTCGCTGCTGCGCTTCGAGTCCGATGTCACCCGCGGCGAGGGCGACAAGCTGGCGCAGGAGTACTTCGCGAAGCAGGTCAAGGACGTCCAGGCGACCGAGGGCGCGAAGGGCACCAAGACCGAGTCGGTGTCCGGGACGGGCGACCAGGCGACGGCGGTGCGCTACGACCTGAAGAAGAAGGAAGGCACCTTCAAGCAGCAGACGATCGTCGCGCGCGTGGAGAACGTCGTCCTCACCCTCGACTACAACGGCGCGGGCCTGGCCGGCGACGAGACCCCCGACGCCGACGATCTGATGAAGGCGGCGAAGAAGGCGGCCGAGGAGGCGGTGGCCGCGGTGACGAAGGCGAACGGCGAGAGCGGCTCCGCCGCCACCCCTGACGCCTCCAAGTCTCCCTCGAAGTCGGCGACTTCGTCCAAGTCTCCGTCCAGCAAGAGCTGACGCCGCGGGTCACCGGACGCCACCGGTAGAGTCACGGAAGGGCTGACGTACCCGGACCGGCCACCCGCCCCCCGTACGCATGTGCCACCCTGTTGGCCGCGCAACAACACGCAGTGGGAGGGGAGTACGGGTGGCCGCGCCACTACAGCTGACACGGACGCACCGCGTTCTCATCGCCGTGGTCGTCTTCGGTGCCGTGATCATCGCGGGCATCGGTTTCGCGGGTTCGTACGCCGCGGTACGCGAACTCGCGCTCAAAAAGGGCTTCGGGGACTTCAGTTACGTCTTCCCGATCGGCATCGACGCGGGCATCTGCGTCCTGCTCGCCCTGGACCTTCTGCTGACCTGGATCCGTATCCCGTTCCCGCTGCTGCGCCAGACGGCGTGGCTGCTGACGGCGGCGACGATCGCCTTCAACGGCGCAGCGGCCTGGCCGGACCCGCTGGGCGTGGGCATGCACGGGGTCATCCCGATCCTGTTCGTGGTGGCGGTGGAGGCCGCCCGCCACGCGATCGGCCGGATCGCCGACATCACGGCCGACAAACACATGGAGGGGGTCCGCCTCACCCGCTGGCTGCTCTCTCCCGTTCCGACGTTCCTGCTCTGGCGCCGTATGAAGCTCTGGGAGCTCCGCTCCTACGACCAGGTGATCAAGCTGGAACAGGAACGCCTCGTCTACCAGGCCCGCCTCCGCTCCCGCTACGGCCGAGCCTGGCGCCGCAAGGCCCCGGTGGAGGCCCTGATGCCCCTACGCCTGGCCAAGTACGGCGTCCCCCTGGCCGACACGGCCCCAGCGGGCCTGGCAGCGGCGGGCATCGAGCCAACGCTGATACCTCCGGCACCACAACAGCCAGCCTTGGAGTCAGCCGACGCAGCTGCGGCAGCCACCACCGTAGCTGCGGGCAGTCGTGCCGCTGGGGCGGCACGGGTGGGCGATGGGGGTCCCCCCGCTCGAGCGAAGCCGAGAGTGGGGGAGGCACCCCACCCCCAAGGCGACAGCAACCCAGACGCAGAGCCCCCGGACCACGCCGAGCCCCAGAACCCCTGGCTGCACGCCCGGGACCCGCAAACCATCGAGTACCACGGCGGCTACGACCCCACCTACGACCCCGAAGCCGCCTACGCCCGCTGGTACGAGGAACAGCAACAGGCCGAGCAGTACCAGCAGCAGTACGAGGCACCCCCACCACCCCCCGAGCCCTCCCCGGAGGACACCGGCACCTTCCCCATCCCGGTAGGCCCCAACCGCACCCGGGAACTCGGCGAAGGCGGCGGCACCCCCGCCCCCGACCCGACGGAGGAGGACTACTACCAGGTCTTCCGCCAGTCGATCAACGGCAGTCTCCCCACGCCCAGCCAGTTCGTCGACAGCGTGGAGGCGACGTACGGCATCACCCTCCCCCAGCCGGAGGCCAACCGCATGGTGAACCGCTTCTCCAACCGTTTCAACGCGGAACTGGAAGAGGACCACATCGCGTAACCCGCTCCCCTACGACGACGAGGGGCGCCCGGCGATCGCCGGGCGCCCCTCGTCGTCGTAGCAGCGGCTCTACTCCCCGAGCAGGACCCGCACCCGCTCCTGCCCCACCGCCAGCAGCAGCGTAGGCAGCCGCGGCCCGGTGTCCCGCCCCACGAGCAGGTGGTACAGCAGCGCGAAGAACGACCGCTGAGCCGTCTTGATCTCCGGCGGCAGCTCCTTGGGCGTGGCGTCCGCAGGGAACCCGGCCTGCACCTTGGGCACGCCGTACACAAGGTGCGTCAGGCCGTCCAGCGACCAGTGCTCCTCCAGCCCGTCGAGCAGCAGCCGGATCGACTGCTGGGACGCCTCGTCGAGCGACTTCAGCAGCTCGACGTCGGGTTCGTCCCGCACGATCGTCCGCTGATCGGCCGGCACATGCGTGTTGATCCACGCCTCGGCCTTGTCGAACCGCGGCCGCACCTCGTCGAGCGAGGCCAGCGGCTTCTCCGGGTCGAGCTCGGAGAGAATCCGCAGCGCCTGGTCCTCGTGCCCTGCGGTGATGTCGGCGACGGATGCGAGCGTCCGGTACGGCATCGGCCGGGGCGTCCTCGGCAGCTCACCGGCGGCCGTCCGCACGGCACGCGAGTGCGCGGCGACGTCGGCGGGCAGGGCGAAGCCGTCGGTGACCTTGGCGTCGAGCTTGTCCCACTCGTCGTAGAGCCGCTGGATCTCCTGGTCGAAGGCGATCTTGAACGACTGGTTGGGCTTGCGGCGGGCGTACAGCCAGCGCAGGAGCTGCGGCTCCATGATCTTCAGCGCGTCGGCCGGGGTGGGCACGCCACCGCGCGACGACGACATCTTCGCCATGCCGCTGATGCCGACGAACGCGTACATGGGCCCGATCGGCTGCTTGCCGCCGAAGATCCCGACGATCTGCCCGCCGACCTGGAAGGACGACCCCGGAGACGAGTGGTCGACACCGCTCGGCTCGAAGATGACCCCTTCGTACGCCCACCGCATCGGCCAGTCGACCTTCCAGACCAGCTTGCCGCGGTTGAACTCGTTCAGCCGGACGGTCTCGGAGAAGCCGCAGACCGTGCAGGCGTACGTCAGCTCGGTGGTGCCGTCGTCGTAGGAGGTGACGGTGGTGAAGTCCTTCTCGCAGTTGCCGCAGTACGGCTTGTACGGGAAGTAGCCGGCGGTCCCGGAGCTGCCGTCGTCCTCGGACGCGGCGCCGGACCCCTCCTCGGCCTCCAGCTCGGCCTCGTCGACGGGCTTCTGTGACTTCTTGGCGCCGCCCTTGGGCTTGGTCCGGTACTGGGCCAGCACCGCGTCGATGTCACCCCGGTGCTTCATGGCGTGCAGGATCTGCTCCCGGTACGCCCCGGAGGTGTACTGCGCGGTCTGGCTGATCCCGTCGAACTCCACGCCCAGCTCGGCCAGCGACTCGATCATCGCGGCCTTGAAGTGCTCGGCCCAGTTCGGGTGGGCGGAGCCCTTCGGCGCGGGCACGGAGGTCAGCGGCTTGCCGATGTGTTCGGCCCAGGACTCGTCGATCCCGGCGACACCGGCCGGCACCTTGCGGTACCGGTCGTAGTCGTCCCAGGAGATGAGATGCCGGACCTGGTGTCCCCGGCGCCGGATCTCGTCGGCGACGAGGTGCGGCGTCATGACCTCGCGCAGGTTCCCCAGGTGAATGGGACCGGAAGGCGACAGGCCGGACGCGACGACAACGGGTTTGCCCGGGGCCCGACGCTCCGACTCCTCGATGACCTCATCCGCGAAACGGGAGACCCAGTCGGTGGTCTCGGTGCTCTGACCCACGATCGGCACGTCCTTCTTTCCTCATCCGCAGCCGGCACGGTCACACGGCTGCCCGCTCCATTCTCCCAGCAAGCCGGGCATCCACGAAAACGCCTTTTCACGGCCATCCGCCGTAGCTACGGGCAGTCGTGCCGCTGGGGCGATGGGGGTCCCCCCGCTCGAGCGAAGCCGAGAGTGGGGGAGGGTGGGCGCAGGCGGCACCCCGCCAGCGCCGGGCTGCGCACCCCACCCCTGCCCAGCCCCCACACCCCGCACCGGAAAAACCCCTTTGCCCCCCATGGGATACTGGCCACGTCTATCCATCCCACGAGGAGAACGGCACCCACTCCATGGCCCCGGTCACGTCCCTCACCGCTTCCGTCCACCAGCGCCTCGCCGACGCCCTCGCTTCCGCCCTCCCGGAAGCCGACGGAGTCGACCCGCTGCTGCGACGAAGCGACCGGGCGGACTTCCAGGCCAACGGGATCCTGGCCCTCGCGAAGAAGGCGAAGGCGAACCCGCGCGAGCTGGCGACGCAGGTCGTCGCCCAGGTCACCACCGGCGATGTGATCAAGGACGTCGAGGTCTCCGGCCCCGGCTTCCTCAACATCACGGTCACCGACCAGGCGATCACCGACAACCTCGCCGCCCGTGCCGCCGACCTGGAGGGCCGTCTGGGTGTGCCGCGTGCGGAGCACCCCGGCACGACGGTGATCGACTACGCCCAGCCGAACGTGGCGAAGGAGATGCACGTCGGCCACCTCCGCTCCGCGGTGATCGGCGACTCGGTCGTCCAGCTCCTCGAGTTCACCGGCGAGAACGTGATCCGCCGCCACCACATCGGCGACTGGGGCACCCAGTTCGGCATGCTCATCCAGTATCTGGACGAGCACCCGCACGAGCTGGACCACAAGGACGCCCAGGTCACCGGTGAGGAGGCGATGTCGAACCTCGACCGCCTCTACAAGGCCGCGCGGAAGTTCTTCGACTCCGACGAGGAGTTCAAGACCAGGGCCCGCCGCCGCGTCGTCGACCTCCAGGCCGGTGACCCGCACACGCTCGCCATGTGGCAGAAGTTCGTCGACGAGTCGAAGATCTACTTCTTCTCCGTCTTCGAGAAGCTGGACATGGAGATCCGCGACGCGGACATCGTCGGCGAGTCCGGCTACAACGACATGCTTGACGAGACGTGCCGCCTGCTGGAGGAGTCGGGCGTCGCGGTGCGCTCCGAGGGCGCCCTGTGCGTGTTCTTCGACGACATCAAGGGCCCGGACGGCAACCCGGTCCCACTGATCGTCCGCAAGTCCGACGGCGGCTACGGCTACGCGGCGACGGACCTGTCCGCGATCAGGGACCGTGTCTTCAACCTGAAGGCGAACAGCCTGATCTACGTCGTGGACGCCCGCCAGTCCCTCCACTTCAGGATGGTCTTCGAGACGGCCCGCAGGGCGGGCTGGCTGAACGACGACGTGAAGGCGTACCAGCTGGCCTTCGGCACGGTCCTCGGCAAGGACGGCAAGCCGTTCAAGACGCGTGAGGGCGAGACGGTCAAGCTGGTCGACCTCCTCGACGAGGCGATCGACCGCGCCTCGGCCGTCGTACGGGAGAAGGCCCAGGACCTGTCCGAGGGGGAGATCGCCGAGCGCGGCGCCCAGGTCGGCATCGGCGCGGTGAAGTACGCGGACCTGTCGACGTCGGCGAACCGGGACTACAAGTTCGACCTGGACCAGATGGTGTCGCTGAACGGCGACACGAGCGTGTACCTCCAGTACGCGTACGCCCGTATCCAGTCGATCCTCCGCAAGGCCGGCGAGGTACGCCCGGCCGCGCACCCCGAGCTGGACCTGCACGAGGCGGAGCGGGCCCTCGGCCTGCACGTGGACGCGTTCGCGGAGACGGTCGCGGAGGCGGCGGCGGAGTACGCCCCGCACAAGATGACGGCGTACCTGTACCAGCTGGCCTCGCTGTTCACGTCGTTCTACGACAAGTGCCCGGTGATCAGGCCTCAGCCGCCGAAGGACGTCGCGGAGAACCGCCTGTTCCTGTGCGACATCACGGCCCGCACCCTCCACCAGGGCATGGCCCTGCTCGGCATCCGCACCCCCGAGCGCCTCTGATCGCGGAGTCCGATTGTCAGTGGCTGCGCCTACAGTCACTGACATGGCGACTCTTCCCAACCCGCTGCCGAAGCTGGCCTCCGACCCCACCGGCCGCGCCCTCGGACTCGAACTCCCGCCCGGGAGACTGATCGACGCGACGTACGAGGGGCAGTGGCACGAACCGCTGCTGTGGCATGCCTACGTACCGGCGGCGGCCGGTGCCTGGGCGGCGCTGGAACCGGCCCGGCGGACCGGTGGGCTCCTCCCGCTGCTCGTCGATGTGGGCGGCGGCCAAGGGGGCTTGGAGAGCTGGGAGTTGATGCCCGGCGAGATGTCGTACCCCGGGGACCATGACCCGGAGGACGTACTCGCCGAGTACTGGGATGAGTACGCGGCGGGCGAGGCCGAGGAGGGCGAGTGGCCGGGCCTGGCGTCCGCGCCGGGCCGCAGCACGGGCGACCCCGATGCCGATGAACTCGCCGTCGAGATAGCCGACTTCCTGGTGACCGACGGCTCCTGGCTGAAGGAGCCGCGCCTGGCCCTCGTACCCGCCCGCAGGAGCGCGGACATCCCGGCGGCGATCGGCTGGTCCGGCCCGGTGAACTACGAGAACGACGTGGCCCGGCTCTGCGCGGTACTCCGCTCCTGGGAGGACCGCTTCGGCATACGGGTCGTGGCCCTCGGCTTCGACCAGCTGATCCTCTCGGTCGCGGCACCGCCCGCCACCTTGGCCGAGGCGGAGGCGGTGGCCGTCGAGCACTTCGCGTTCTGCCCGGACAACGTCCTGCAGAGCAGCAACCCGTCACTGCGCGCGTACGCCGAGCACCTGATCGACCAGGAGATCTGGTCCTTCTGGTGGGACTGAACCGCCGAACCAGGGGGACGTCGACGGCTGTTGCCGGTCAGTCCTTGGCACCGCCGCCCGCACCGGACAGCTTGCGCATCCGGCGACGCACAGCAGGTCCCAGCCGGACCATCACGCGCTTCTCGATGCCGCCGACCCTGCGCTCCAGGGCGCCGAGCTGCTTGCGCGTGGCGGCCAGCTCCGCGCGGGCGGCGTCGAGCAGGCGCGCGGTCTCGGCCTGCCGCTTCTCGGCAGCAGCCACCCGGCTGCGCAGTTCCTTGGTCTCCTTGACCCGCGTGTCGATGCGGGCGTTGGCCGTCGCGATCCGCTCGCGCAGCCGGGCGATGCGGTAGCGCATGTGGCCGTCGTCGGAGCCGTCCCACACCGGCATCGACGCGGGGAGTTCCAGCGCGGCGAGACGGGCGTCGAAGGCGGCGCCACCGTCGCCGTGGGTGTAGGTGTTCTGCAGGCCGTTGCGGTCGAGGAAGGCGACGATCCGGTCGAAACGCTCACCGTGGCCCTTGAGCATGGCGGAGTAGTCGGCGCCCTCGTACAGCTCGCGGGGGTCGGTCTCGGCGGGCAGACCGGCCAGTTGGCGGTGCGGGATGTCGAAGTACCGGCACAGTTCGAGGGTGCGCGAGTCGTGGGTGAGGACGACGCTGGGCGTGCCGGCCAGCAGGGCGGCGATGTTGCCGTGGATGCGGGTGCCGTAGGCGAAGTCGTAGCCGCGCAGCTCGTCGATCCAGGTCGCCGGGTCCAGCGGCATGCGCACCTTGTTCTCGCGCAGCAGCTCGTGGCTGAGCTGGAGCGGGAAGGGGTCCTCGACGCCGGTCTCGGGGGTGAGGTCGCCCCAGAGGAGGAGTTCGGCGTCGACGAGGTTCTGTGCGTAGTAGGTGAGGTCCGGGTAGTTCTCCCAGGCGTGCCGGGCGATGCCGGCGATGTCACCGACGGGTATTGCGTTCGGCGAGAGGTTGAGGGCGATCCGGGATGCCGCGGTGAGCTCGGCGGGACGGATCTCGGGGAACGTGTCGCCGTACAGGAACATCGACGGGCAGCCGATGATGTCGATCCGGTCGGCAGG
Source organism: Streptomyces sp. KR55 (assembly GCF_052245645.1). Lineage (NCBI taxonomy): Bacteria > Bacillati > Actinomycetota > Actinomycetes > Kitasatosporales > Streptomycetaceae > Streptomyces > Streptomyces sp. KR55. The sequence continues at coordinate 31,685 of NZ_JBQQCE010000025.1, forward strand.
GGCGCCGAGGCCGGTGAGGTAACGGGCAGTCAGTTCCCCGCGGACGCCGATGGAAGCCGACCGGTCGAGGACCGCGGAGATGAAGCGCTTGACGGAGGCCGCCATCGGCTTGAGCTCTTCGGTCTCGTAGTCGTCGCCCGCCTGCGCGCCGACGCCGAAGACCACCACCGGGATGGTGAGCTGCTCGATCAGCGTGGACAGCCGGTCGAGTGAGGCCTGGAAGGTGGGGCGGAACGCGTTGGCGAGCGGGACGACGAAGACGTCGTACTGCTCGTTGATTTCGGCGGCACGCTGCGGGGACGAGTTCGTCCGGATGCCGTTGGAGGTGACCTCGGTGTCCGGCGTCGACAGCATCTTGTGTGCGGAATCGCTGAAGAGCAGGTTGCCCGTGTTCGTCCCGATCAGGTCCTGCTGAATGAACTCGGTCGGGGTGGCGACGCGGAAGGGGCTCTTCCCGGACCGGATCAGTATGCGCTTCACGACACTCCTCATGCTGCTGTGGGCGGACCTTGCGGACCGTCCACGGCCGCACGCGAGAGCAGAACCTACAGCCGGGTAAAAACAAAGTGAAGACCAGGTGCCCGAATCGTCATGAAGCCGTGCCCGAACCCAGCCTCAGACTCCCCAGCCCTTCCCCGACCTCCTACGGCGTCCTGCCCACCGGCTCCCAGCAGGCCCTGTCCGGAACTACCTCAGCTTCCGGGCCACTTCGGTGGCCCAGTACGTGAGGATGTTCTGCGCGCCGGCCCGCTTGATCCCGGTCAGCGTCTCCAGGATCGCCCGGTCCCGGTCGACCCAGCCCTTCTCCGCGGCGGCCTCGATCATCGAGTACTCGCCGGAGATCTGGTACGCGGCCACGGGCACGTCCACGGAGTCCGCGACCCGCGCCAGGATGTCGAGGTAGGGTCCGGCGGGCTTCACCATCACCATGTCGGCCCCCTCCTCCAGGTCGAGGGCCAGCTCGCGCATCGACTCCCGTACGTTGGCGGGGTCCTGCTGGTACGTCTTGCGGTCGCCCTGGAGGGAGGACGCGACGGCCTCGCGGAAGGGCCCGTAGAAGGCGGACGAGTACTTGGCGGTGTAGGCGAGGACGGCCACGTCCTCGCGGCCGATCTGGTCGAGCGCGTCGCGGATGACGCCGACCTGTCCGTCCATCATGCCGCTCGGCCCGACCACATGTGCCCCGGCGTCGGCCTGCACCTGGGCCATCTCGGCGTACCGCTCCAGGGTGGCGTCGTTGTCGACCCGCCCCTGCGCGTCGAGCACCCCGCAGTGGCCGTGGTCGGTCGTCTCGTCCAGGCACAGGTCGGACATGACGAGCAGATCGTCACCGACCTCGGCCCGCACATCGCGGATCGCGACCTGGAGGATCCCGTCCGGGTCGGTCCCCGGTGTCCCGATCGCGTCCTTCCTCGACTCCTCCGGCACCCCGAAGAGCATGATCCCGGAGATCCCGGCCTCCACCGCCTCCGCGGCCGCCTTCTTCAGGCTGTCCCGGGTGTGCTGCACGACCCCGGGCATCGCCGCGATCGGCACCGGCTCGCTCACACCCTCCCGCACGAACGCGGGCAGGATGAAGTCGGCCGGATGCAGCCGGGTCTCGGCGACCATGCGCCGCATGACGGGAGTGGTACGCAGCCGCCGCGGACGCGCACCGGGAAAGGATCCGTACTTCGTCATACGCCCTACGCTACGCCCGCCAGAACCCCACCTTTGCCGACGGGACGTCGGGCCCCGCCCCGTAGCTGCCGTAGCTGCGGGCAGTCGTGCCTCCCCCAGTGCCTTAAGGCCCTGGGGGACCCCCAGGGCGGCACGGGTGGGCGATGGGGGTCCCCCCGCTCGAGCGAAGCCGAGAGTGGGGGAGGCACCCCGTAGCGCCGGGCTGCGCAACCCACCCCACCCGAGCCCCAACGCCGGGCAAGCCGACTACGTGGTCCGCCTCCGCCGAGCCCCCGGCCGCCGCTCGCTCGGCCGCGTCACCGGATCCCCAGCCTCCAACGCGGCAGCGCGCCGCTTCATGCCGAAGTCGGCCAGCGCCTCCGCCAGCTTGTGCACGGACGGCTCAGGAGCCATCACATCCACCCGCAGCCCATGCTCCTCGGCGGTCTTCGCGGTGGCCGGCCCGATACAGGCGATCACGGTCACGTTGTGCGGCTTCCCGGCAATCCCCACCAGGTTCCGCACGGTGGACGACGACGTGAACAGCACGGCATCGAACCCACCGCCCTTGATCGCCTCCCGCGTCTCGGCCGGCGGCGGCGACGCGCGCACGGTCCGGTAGGCCGTGACGTCGTCGACCTCCCACCCGAGCTCGATCAGTCCGGCAACCAGCGTCTCCGTGGCGATGTCGGCCCGCGGCAGGAACACCCGGTCGATCGGATCGAACACGGGGTCGTACGGCGGCCAGTCCTCCAGCAGACCGGCGGCCGACTGCTCCCCCGAGGGCACGAGATCCGGCTTCACGCCGAAGGCGATGAGTGCCTTCGCCGTCTGCTCCCCCACCGCGGCGACCTTGATCCCCGCGAAGGCCCGGGCGTCGAGCCCGTACTCTTCGAACTTCTCCCGCACGGCCTTGACTGCGTTCACCGAAGTGAAAGCGATCCACTCGTAACGGCCCGTCACCAGGCCCTTGACCGCGCGCTCCATCTGCTGCGGCGTCCGCGGCGGCTCGACGGCGATCGTCGGTACCTCGTGCGGCACGGCCCCGTAGGACCGCAACTGGTCGGAAAGCGAAGCCGCCTGCTCCTTGGTCCGCGGCACGAGCACCTTCCAGCCGAACAGCGGCTTGGACTCGAACCACGACAACTGCTCCCGCTGAGCGGCGGCGGAACGCTCACCGACCACGGCTATCACCGGCCGCCCGCCCTCCGGCGACGGCAGCACCTTCGCCTGCTTCAGCGTCTGCGCGATGGTGCCCAGGGTGGCGGTCCAGGTCCGCTGCCGGGTCGTCGTACCGGCGACGGTCACCGTCAGCGGCGTATCGGGCTTGCGTCCGGCCGACACCAGTTCCCCGGCGGCAGCGGCGATGGAGTCCAGGGTCGTCGACACGACCACCGTCCCGTCCGACGCCCCCACCTCGGTCCAGCACCGGTCCGACGCCGTCCGCGCGTCCACGAACCGGACGTCCGCGCCCTGCGCGTCCCGCAGCGGCACACCCGCGTACGCGGGCACACCGACGGCGGCCGCGACACCGGGGACGACCTCGAAGGGAACACCGGCCGCGGCGCAGGCGAGCATTTCCTCGGCGGCGTACGTATCAAGGCCGGGGTCCCCGGACACCGCACGGACGACCCGCCTGCCGCCCCGCGCGGCCTCCATGACAAGATGTGCGGCATCCCGCACTGCGGGGACCCCAGCGGTTGTTGACGCGCCGTCAACAACCGTCAGCTGAGGCGTGCCCGTGCTCGGAACGGGGTCCGAAGAAGGACCCGGCTCCGTGTTCACGACGGCGACGCCGGGCCTGGCGTGCGTGCGTACGACGTCGAGCACCTCGTGCTCGGCGACGAGTACGTCCGCGTTCGCCAGCGCCTCGACGGCGCGCAGAGTCAGCAGTCCCGGATCCCCGGGTCCGGCACCGAGGAAGGTGACGTGCCCGTGTTCCGGACCGGCGGCGGGAAGGGTGGTGGGGCTCAATGTGCTCGCTCCCCCATCAGACCGGCCGCGCCCTGGGCGAGCATCTCGGCGGCGAGTTCGCGGCCGAGTGCCACTGCCCGGTCGTGCGTCTCGGGCACGGGACCGGTGGTGGACAGCTGCACCATCCGGGTGCCGTCGGTCGTGCCGACGACGCCCCGCAGGCGCATTTCCTTGACAATCTGCCCGTCGGCCTGGGGGTCCCCCCGCTCGAGCGGAGCCGAGAGTGGGGGAAGGTCGGCCAAGGCGCCCACGGGGGCGCTGCAACCGGCCTCCAGGGCGGCGAGCAGTGACCGTTCGGCGGTCACGGCGGCCCGGGTGAACGGGTCGTCGAGCTCACCGAGCGCGGCGATCAGGTCCGCGTTGTCCGCGGCGCATTCGATCGCCAGTGCCCCCTGGCCGGGGGCGGGCAAAACCGTGTCGACCGACAGGAAGTCGGTCACGTCGTCGATCCGGCCGATCCGGTGCAGTCCGGCGGCGGCCAGGACGACGGCATCGAGCTCGCCGTCCCGCACATACCCGATGCGCGTGTCGACGTTCCCGCGGATCGGCACCGTCTCGATGTCCAGCCCGTGGCTGCGCGCATACGCGTTCAGCTGCGCCATCCGGCGCGGCGAACCCGTGCCGATGCGCGCCCCGCGCGGCAGGTCGGTGAGCTTCAGCGCGTCCCGGGCGACGATCACGTCCCGCGGGTCCTCGCGCTCGGGTACGGCGGCCAGCGCCAGCTCCGCGGGCTGCGTGGTCGGCAGGTCCTTCAGCGAGTGGACCGCGAAGTCGACCTCGCCCCTGAGCAGCGCGTCGCGCAGCGCGGTCACGAACACGCCCGTGCCGCCGATCTGCGCGAGGTGCTCACGGGAGACATCGCCGTACGTGGTGATCTCGACGAGCTCGACGGGCCTTCCGGTCACCTGGCTCACGGCGTCCGCCACGAGCCCGGACTGGGCCATGGCGAGCTTGCTGCGCCTGGTTCCGAGCCTCAGTGCCTTGTCACTCATTGTGGCCCTCGGTTCTTCTCGGTGCTGTCCTCGGCGCGGGAGACGGAGGCCACCGTCTCGGGGTCGAGGTCGAACAGGGTGCGCAACGCGTCCGCGTACCCGGCGCCGCCGGGCTCGGCGGCGAGCTGCTTGACCCGTACGGTCGGCGCGTGCAGCAGCTTGTCCACGACGCGGTGCACCGCCTGCCGGATCTCGCTGCGCTGCTTGTCGTCCAGGCCGGGCAGCCGCCCGTCGAGCCGGGCGATCTCACCGGCGACGACATCGGCGGCCATCGTCCGCAGGGCGACCACGGTGGGCGTGATGTGCGCGGCCCGCAGCGCCGCCCCGAAGGCGGCGACCTCGTCGGAGACGATACGCCGGACCTGGTCGACGTCGGCTGCCATCGGAGCGTCCGCGGAGGCCTCGGCGAGCGACTCGATGTCCACCAGCCGCACCCCGGCCAGCCGGTGCGCGGCGGCGTCGATGTCACGCGGCATGGCGAGGTCGAGCAGGAAGAGCACCGGCTCGGGCCGCGGGACCTCGGCGACCGGCTCGGGCTTGCGGAGCTCGGGGACGCGGCCGACGGTGGCCGCGGTCGCGGCGAGCGCGCTGATCAGCTCGGGGGCGGCCTCGGGCGTACGGCGCGCGGCGTCGCGCCGGTCGACGGCGCTGCCCGCGGCCCAGGCGGCGTGCTGCTCCAGGGTGGCCGCGTCCATGCCGGCCACGGCGGCCTCGCCCATCACGGAGAAGCCCGGAGCCGTCAGATCCAGCGGACAGGCCTCGTCGGCGCCGACCCCGGCCGGCGGCAGCGGCGTCTTCCGTGCTGCGTCGGCCTTCGTCGTCGTACGACGCTCCTCGTGGCCCTCCTCCACGGCGACGGCGTGGCCCGTACGGCCCTCGACCGCGGCGGCGACCGCCTCGGCGTCGAGGACCAGCCCGGTGGCGCCGGTGCAGGAGACGGCGATGTCGGCACGTGTCAGCTCGGCCCGTACCGACTCCATCGGTACCGCCCGGGCCGGCACGTCCGTGTCGTCGGCCTCGTTGAGGATCTGCGCGAGACGCTCGGCGCGTTCATGGGTGCGGTTGGCGATGACGACCTCGGCGACCCCGGCGCGCGCGAGCGTCGCGGCGGCCAGCGAGGACATCGAACCGGCGCCGATCACCAGGGCCCGCTTGCCGTGGGCCCACTTCTCGACGGCCCCGCCGGAGGCCAGCTGCTCCAGGCCGAACGTGACCAGGGACTGGCCGGCGCGGTCGATGCCGGTCTCGGAGTGGGCACGCTTGCCGACCCGCAGCGCCTGCTGGAACAGGTCGTTGAGCAGCCGCCCGGCGGTGTGCAGCTCCTGCGCCCGGGCGAGCGAATCCTTTATCTGGCCGAGGATCTGCCCCTCGCCGACGACCATCGAGTCCAGCCCGCAGGCCACCGTGAACAGGTGGTGGACAGCCCGGTCCTCGTAGTGCACGTACAGGTAGGGCGTGAGCTCGTCCAGGCCGACGCCGCTGTGCTGGGCGAGCAGCGTGGACAGCTCGGCGACACCGGCGTGGAACTTGTCCACGTCGGCATACAGCTCGATGCGGTTGCAGGTGGCGAGGACCGCGGCCTCGGCAGCGGGCTCGGCGGCGACCGTGTCCTGGGCCAGCTTGATCTGGCCGTCCGCGGTCAGTGCCGCCCGCTCCAGGACGCTGACCGGAGCGCTGCGGTGACTCAGCCCGACGACGAGGAGACTCATGCCGGCATCACGGCGGGTACGTCCCCGTCGGGCCCCTTGTCGGCGGACTGCTTGCGCGTGGCGGCGACCGGGCTGGAGCCGTCGGTCAGCGCGGCCTCTTCGCCCGCCTTGCGCTGCTCGTGGAAGGCGAGGATCTGCAGCTCGATGGAGAGGTCGACCTTGCGCACGTCGACGCCGTCCGGCACCGACAGCACGGTCGGCGCGAAGTTCAGGATGGAGGTGACCCCGGCGGCCACCAGCCGCTCGCAGACCTGCTGGGCGACGCCCGGCGGGGTGGTGATGACCCCGATGGAGACGCCGTTCTCCGAGATGATCCGTTCCATGTCGTCGCTGTGCTGGACGGTGATCCCGGCGACCTGCTTTCCGGCCATCTCGGGATCGGCGTCGATCAGCGCGGCGACCCGGAAGCCACGGGAGGCGAAGCCGCCGTAGTTGGCGAGCGCGGCGCCGAGGTTACCGATGCCGACGATCACTACCGGCCAGTCCTGGGTCAGGCCGAGTTCGCGGGAGATCTGGTACACGAGATACTCGACGTCGTATCCCACGCCACGCGTCCCGTAGGAGCCCAGGTACGAGAAGTCCTTGCGCAGCTTCGCGGAGTTGACCCCCGCCGCGGCCGCGAGTTCCTCGGAGGACACCGTGGGCACCGAGCGCTCGGAAAGCGCGGTGAGGGCGCGGAGGTACAGCGGAAGCCGGGCGACGGTAGCCTCGGGAATCCCTCGGCTACGGGTCGCCGGTCGGTGAGTTCGGCCAGTTGCCACGGTGCTCCTGCGGGTAGAGCGGGGCTGCAGGCGGTCATACGTTCCCTGACCGCCCCGTCGAAAGCAGGCTATGTCTTTGTGAACGCGTGCACAAAGATGGTGTCCGATTTGCCCGGCCAACGTGACCGGGGTCACGCGCAGATATGCGGGGGCCAAAACCGAACACTCTCCTCAACGATTCCCGCCCCCGAGACCAAGACGCCGTCGATCCTAGTGTCTCGTGATCCTGTTCGTGGAACCTTACGCTTCTCTGCTCGTTGAGTCTGGTATGGATCTCTCCTCTGAACAGATGGCCGATCTACGGGAGTTGGCGAGCTCGCGTGATGTTCCGGCTGAT
>NZ_JBQQCE010000250.1:0-13992 GCF_052245645.1 Streptomyces sp. KR55
GGCGCTGCGCGCCTGCCACGCGCGCATCGTCCGTGGCGAGGGCGACCCCGAGACCTGGGTGGGGCTGGGACTCGCCGCCCGGGCCGAAGGGGACCCCGCCGGCGAGGGACTGCTCGCCCACCCGGAGCTGGTCGCGGCCCTGCACGCCGAACTCGACGGACATGCCGACCCGCTGGAGCTGGGCCGGATGCTCGCGGCCCGCGTCCCTGCCTGATCACGCGCAGGCGGGCGTGCCAGCCCCCCGCGTCTGCGACAGGATCCGCCGGATGCGACCTAACCGCGCAGTCGGCGTGCGATCTCCAGCTGCTCCTCCTCCAGCGGCCGGCCGTCCTCGATCTCCCACAGGCAGTTCTGCAGCACCCGCCCCAGGGTCCAGGCCCGGGCCCGCGCCCGGTCCAGCCCCAGGACGTCGGTCATCGCGTCGAAACGCCAGACGATGTCGGCGGCGTCGAAGCGGTTGTCGATGGCGGGCAGCAGGTCGAATCCGGGGTCGCCGGCGAGGGGCTTGGGGTCGATGGCGAGCCAGGGGGCGCGGTCGGAGGCGAGGACGTTCTCGTAGTGCAGGTCCCAGTGCAGGAGCCGGTCGCCGGGCTCGTCGACGACCTCCCGCACGGCGGCCGCACAGTCCGCGACCAGGCGGTGGGCCTGCGGGTCCGGGATCCGCTTCAGCGCCCACGGCGTCTGCTCCAGCATCGTCCGCGCGATGTCACCGAGCCGCCGCATGCCGTCCGGTGCCGGTACGGAGGTCAGGTGGGCCAGCATGCGGGCGATGACCAGGACCGCCTCGCGGGTGTCGGGCACGTGGGACAGCATGCGGGCGGGGTCGAGGCGTTCGAGGAGCATCGTGCCGGTGTCCGGGTCGTGGTCGAGGAGTCGTACCGCCCCGTCGCCGTCCCACACCCGCAGCGCGACCGGCTCGCCCTCGCTCTCCTCGTCCAGGAGTTGCAGCTTCAGCACGGCCGGGGTGCCGTCGGTGCGGAGCACCGGCAGGACCAGGGCGGCCACACCGTGCATCGGGGTGCCGTCGAGGCCCAGTTCCCAGCGGTCCAGGAAGGCGGCCGCCAGCTCCGGCAGCCGGGCGATGAAGTTCCGGCCCGCCTCGCCGTTGAACTTCGCCTGCGCCGCCGCCAGTCCGTCCGGAATCTCGATCACTGCCCGACCCTAACGCTGCTGCTGGGCGGTCGGTTCAGACGACCGACTCCGGTACCGGGGGCTGGGCCGCCGCACGGCTTTTCGGAGCCTTCGCTGTGATCATCAGGACTGCCACCAGGCCGGCCAGGAGCATGATGCCGACGGCGCACCGGATGGCGACGGTGTAGCCGTGGACGATGCCCTCGCGGGTCACCTCGGCGCGTGGGGCGGGGCCGGTGAGGTGCGTGGCGATGTAGGTGGTGCTGCTGGTGGTGGCGATGGTGTTGAGCAGGGCCGTACCGATGGAACCGCCCACCTGCTGTGCGGTGTTGACGCCGGCCGAGGTGACGCCCGAGTCGTGCGGGGCGACGCCGGCGGTTGCCGTGGAGAAGACCGGCGTGAAGGTCAGGCCCATGCCGAGGCCCATCGGGATCAGTGCGGGCAGGATGTCGGTGGCGTACTCGGAGTGCACGGTGATCCGCGTGAGGAACAGCATGCCGGAGGCGGCCAGGACCATGCCGGGGGCCAGGAGCAGGCGGGGCGGCACGTGCTGGAGCAGGCGGGCCGCGATCTGGGTGGAGCCGATGAGGATCGACGCCGTGAGCGGGAGGAACGCCAGACCCGTCTGCACGGGGGTGTAGTCGAGGACGGTCTGCAGGTAGTAGGTCAGGAACAGGAACATGCCGAACATGCCCATGACGGCCAGCATCATGGTCAGGTAGCAGCCCGCGCGGTTGCGGTCCTTGATGATGTGCAGGGGCAGCAGCGGCACGGACGCCCTGGTCTGCCACCACACGAAGACGGCCACGAGGACCACGCCGCCCGCGAACAGGCCGAGGACCATGGCGTCCGACCAGCCTCGGGACTCCGCCTCGCCGAAGCCGTGCACGATCGCCACCAGGCCGCCGCAGCCCAGCAGGACGCCGGGCACGTCCAGGCGGGCGCCCGCGTGGCCGGGGCTGTCCTGGAGCAGGGCGAAGGCGCCGACGACCGCGAGGACCGCGATGGGCACGTTGACGTAGAGACACCAACGCCAGTTCAGGTACTCGGTGAGCAACCCGCCGACCATGAAGCCGATCGCGGAGCCGCTGGCGGCCAGGGTGCCGTAGATGCTGAAGGCCCGTCCGCGTTCCCGGGGGTCGGTGAACGTCGTGGTGAGCAGGCTCAGTGCGGAAGGGGCGAGGACCGCGGCGAAGGCGCCCTGGAGGGCGCGGGCGCCGAACAGCATGCCGGCGTTCGCGGCGGCGCCGCCGAACGCTGAGGCGGTGGCGAAGCCGACGAGCCCGATGACGAAGGTGCGTTTGCGGCCGACCAGGTCGGCGACGCGGCCGCCGAGCAGGAGCAGACCGCCGAACGCCAGGGTGTAGGAGGTGATGACCCACTGGCGGTTGCCGTCGGACATGTCCAGGTCGCGCTGTGCGGAGGGGAGCGCGATGTTCACGATGGTGGCGTCGAGCACGACCATCAGCTGTGCGAGGGCGATCACCATCAACCCCCACCAGCGGCGGGGGTCGGGGTCCACGGATGCGCCGGCTTCAGCCGTCCGGGAGGCACTCATCCGGCCAGAAGACCATGAACCGGGGTGTTTTGTGGTGTATTGCACCGAGGTCCGGTGGTGCCGTGTCATGGCTCCAGGACGACTTTGCCGGTCGTTCCGCGGGTCTCCAGGGCCCGGTGCGCGGCCGCCGCCTCGGCGAGCGGGAAGCGGTGCACGGCCGGCACGAGACGGCCCTCGGCGGCCTCGGTGAGGGCCCGGAGTTCGAGGGTGTGGAGGGGGTTGGGGCCGCCCGCCTTCTCCAGCATCACCGGGCCGAGGACCTGCTCCGTGACGCCCTCGACGACCAGCGGCTCGCCGCCCTGGATGCCCTCGGCCGACCAGCCGAACACGATGTGCCGGCCGCCGGGGGCGAGCATGCCGACGGCCGTACGGGCGGTGTCGCCGCCGACGCCGTCGTACACGACGGTGACCTTGCCGTCGTAGGCCTGAACCTTCTCGGGCCAGGCCGGGTCCTTGTAGTCGACGGCCAGGTCGGCGCCGTTCGCGGCGACCCGGGCCGTCTTCTCCGGGCCGCCGGCGAGGCCGACGACGGTGGCGCCGGCGTTCCTGGCGTACTGCACGAGCAGGGTGCCGATGCCGCCGGCCGCGGCCGGGATCACGACCACGTCGTCCGGGCCCGGCTCGGCGAACTGCACGATCCCCATCGTCGTACGGCCCGTGCCGATCATGGCGACGGCCTGCGCGAAGTCGAGGTTCGCCGGGATCTCGTGCAGACGGTCGGCGTCGGTGACGGCGAGTTCGGCGTAACCTCCGGGGACGAAGCCGAGGTGGGCGACGACCCGCTTGCCGAGCCAGGCCTCGTCCGTGCCCTCGCCCAGCGACTCGACGACGCCGGCGACCTCACGGCCGGGCACGGTCGGCAGCGTGGGGGCGGGGCCGGGGCCCGGGTGGCCCGCCCGGATCGCCGTGTCCAGCAGGTGCACGCCGGCCGCGGCGACGGCGACACGGACCTGGCCGGGGCCCGGCACCGGGTCCTCGACCTCTTCGAGGGTGAGGTTCTCGGCCGGGCCGAAGGCGTGGAGGCGGATGGCGTGCATGTGAGGTCCTGCCTTTCAAGACGTGTCCTTCTGCGGCGGCGCCCCCACCCTTCAGCCTCAAGCGCGCTTGAGGTCAAGCGGCTGCCGGCCGCGCTGCCCCAGCGCCAGCGACACCGCGGTCAGGGAGCTGTTGAAGGACACCTCCGACAGCACACCCGGCGCCGCGACCTGATCGCCCGCCAGATACACGCCGTCGCCGCGGTCCACGGCGGGCCGGTCCCGCCAGGTGGTGCCGGGCAGGTCCACGGCTCCGGTACGGCCGCTCGCGACCGCCTCCCGCCGCCAGGTGACGCGCTCGCGCCAGCCGGTGAAGGCGAGGTCGAGAAGCTGCTCGGCGCGGGCGATGCCGTCGGCGCGGGACTCGTGTGGGGCGATCGGGATCTGACCCTGGATCAGCTGCTCGCCCGCCGGGGCGAGGGTGCGGTCCTGCGCCGTGAAGCGTTCGAGCCAGCCGGGCGCGTCCAGGTCGGACACCACGAAGGCGTCGCCGCGCCGGGTACGCACGGCCAGGTCGATGAGGGCGGTACGGCCGCTCGGCCAGGTCAGGGAGGCGTCGCCGAGAAGGCGGCGGGCGGCATCCAGGGAGGTGGCCACGACGACCGGCGTGTCGGTGGGCAGGGTGTCGACGCGGGCCAGGGTCTCCATCCGGACGCCCAGATTCCAGGCGCGGGCGGCCATCCGGTCGATCATGTTCGCCCAGCCGCCGCGCGGATAGTGCGCCTCGGGCGGCAGCTTGGCGGCGCGGCGCAGCCGCTCCTGGACGAACGCCGCGGACAGCGCGCCGGGGTCGTGGTGGAACAGGGCGACGGCGGCGTAGTGGGCGGCGGCCCGCGCACCCTCCTCGCCCGCCTGTTCCGTGGCCCAGGTCAGGAAGTCGACGTCGACGGGGGCGTGCCGGGCGCTACGGCGCAGCAGCTTGAGCATGGCGAACGGCGGGGTACGGCGCAGGGCGCCCCGGTGGCGCAGCCGCAGCCTGGCGGCCTCCAGGGGCGGGATGGGCGCCAAAGGGCCGATGAGGTCCCGCTGCCTGAGCCACGCCCAGTGCGGGCCGCCGTTGTAGAGGGCGTGCGGGCCCTCGTTCGTGCGGTACGGGCCCTCGGCGGTCCGGGCCCGCCCGCCCAGGGTGTGGTGGGCTTCGTACACGGTGACCTTGGCGCCCGCTTCGGCGGCGGTGATGGCTGCGGTGAGGCCGGCGAAACCGCCGCCGATGACGGTGATGCGGTGCATGAGTGGGGTCTCCCTCTGCTCGGGTCGCCTCTTTCACGAGTACGACGGATCGAGGGGCCGCGAATGTGACATCGGGGGGCCGGCGGGCTCGGCGGGCGGCGCTCCCCGGTGAGGTTTTTCCAGCTCACGCCGATTGTCAGTGGCGGGGTGCAGCATGGGGGCCATGGCGAGGACAGGGACGGGCAGGGCCGGTGGGAGCGGTGGGTCCGGTGTGCGGGCGGCGCGGCGGCCGGAGGTGCGGCTGCCGGAGCTGGAGCCGTACGACGGGGGTGAGTTGGAGCCGGACGGGGACTACGACGGGCTGGAGTTCCGGGACGCGGACTTCGCCGGGCAGGACGGCGGCGGCGCCCGCTTCATGGACTGTGCGCTCACGGCGTGCGCCCTGGACGAGACGCGGCTGTATCGCGCCCGCATCCTGGACTCCGTCCTCACCGCCCCACGCGGCGTCGGCACCGACCTGGCGGAGTCCACCCTCCGCGATGTCGAACTGACCGACGCCCGCCTGGGCGGCGTACAGCTGCACGGCGCCGCCCTCGAACGCGTCCTGATCCGCGGCGGCAAGATCGACTACCTGAACCTGCGCCGGGCCCGGCTCAAGGATGTCGTCTTCGAGAGCTGCGTCCTGGTGGAACCCGACTTCGGGGGCGCGGAACTGACCCGCGTCGAGTTCGTGGACTGCGCGCTGAGAGCCGCCGACCTCAGCGCGGCGACGCTGAGAGACGTGGACCTGCGCGGGGCGGCTCCGCTGGAGATCGCCCGGGGAATCGACCGGCTGTCGGGGGCGGTGATCAGTACGGGGCAACTGCTGGACCTGGCACCGGTGTTGGCGGCGGAGGTGGGGATCCGCGTCGAATGAGGGTGACCGGTCAGCGCCGGCCAGGCACTGTCAGCCCGTTGGGGGTGCCCCCTCTGGGGGAGATTGAGGACGAGGCCGTTCAGGCCGAAGGGGGGTCTGGGGCGCAGCCCCCAGTAGACGCCCGCCACAAAACTCACCGCACCCGCGGAAACCGCGCCTGCAACGACCAGATCACGGGATTGTCCGCGAGGGACTCGTGCAAATCGCACAGGTCGGCGATCAGATCGTGCAGAAAGTCCCGCGCCTCCCGCCGCAGCTCGGCATGGGAGAAGGTGAGCGGCGGCTCCTCGGCCGGCATCCAGTCGGACTCGATGTCCACCCACCCGAAGCGGCGCTCGAACAGCATCCGGTCGGTGGACTCGGTGAAGTCCAGCTCCGCCCGCTGCGGCCGGGCGGCGCGGGAGCCCGCCGGATCGCGGTCGAGCTGCTCGACGATGTCGCACAGCGCCCACGCGAAGTCGAGCACCGGTACCCATCCCCAGGCTGTGGACAGTTCCCGGTCCGTCTTGGTGTCGGCGAGATAGACGTCACCGCAGAACAGATCGTGGCGCAGGGCGTGTACGTCCGCGCTGCGGTAGTCGGTCTGGGGCGGGTCCGGGAACCGGTTGGAGAGGGCGTAGCCGATGTCGAGCACGTAGGCGATGGTGTCACGCCGCTCATAGGATCTCGGACGTGTCCCGTTTCGCCCGCGTTGTCCCGGCCGTCCTCGTCCTCGCCCTGACCGCGCCCGCGTGCGGAACCGGCGGCGCTCAGGGCACCCCGGGCGGCCCCGGTGTCCGCGACCCGTACTTCCCGAAGGCCGGCAACGGCGGCTACGACGTCACCCACTACGACCTGACCCTGGCGTACACCCCCACCTCCCGCCACCTCACCGGCCGCACGGTGATCACCGCCCGTGCCACCCAGGACCTCTCCGCCTTCAACCTCGATCTCAAAGGCCTGGACGTCGAGAAGGTCACCGTCGACGGCAGCACCGCCCGCTGGAACCGCACCGGCCAGGAACTGACGATCCGCCCCCGCGACGACCTCGCCGAGGGGGGCACGTTCCGTGTGACGGTCCGCTACTCGGGCACCCCCGTGACGATCGCCGACCCGGACGGCTCCGAGGAGGGCTGGCTGCCCACCGCGGACGGTGCGCTCGCCCTCGGTCAGCCGACCGGTTCGATGGCCTGGTTCCCCGGCAACCACCACCCCTCCGACAAGGCGACGTACGACCTCGCCGTCACCGTCCCGAAGGGTCTGCGGGCCGTCTCCAACGGGGAGTTGACGAGCGAGACGACCGCTGGCGGCCGTACGACCTCCACGTGGCGTACCACCGCCCCGATGGCGAGCTATCTCGTCACCCTCGCCGTCGGCCGCTACGACATCACCCGTTCCACCACCGAGGACGGCCTGCCCGTGTACACCGCCGTCGACCCGGCCGAGACACCGGCGAGCCGTGCGGTCCTGGCCCGTATCCCCGACGTGCTCGCCTGGGCCGAGGACATCTTCGGCCCGTACCCCTTCTCCTCCGCCGGTGCGATCGTCGAGCGTGTCGGCGACGCCGGCTACGCCCTGGAGACCCAGAGCCGCCCGGTCTTCCCCGGCGCCCCCGACATCCGGCTCCTCGTCCATGAACTCGCCCACCAGTGGTACGGCGACTCCGTCTCCCCGAGAACCTGGCGGGACATGTGGCTCAACGAGGGCTTCGCCACCTACGCCGAATGGCTCTGGCAGGAGGACCACGGCGGGGAGACCGCCCAGCAGATCTTCGACGCGCTGTACACCGGCGACTACTACAGCAACCCGGCCGAGAACGAGGCGATCTGGTCGTTCCCGCCCGCAAACCCGCCCGATGCCGCGCGCATCTCCGCCCGGCCCGTCTACGACCGCGCCGCGATGGTCCTGCACAAGATCCGCCGGACCGTCGGCGACGCCGCGTTCCACGAGCTGATCCGGGGCTGGGCGACGACCCACCGCCACGGCACCGCGGACACCGAGGACTTCACGGCGTACGTCGAGAAGAAAGCCCCCGGCAAGGACTTCGGCCGTATCTGGGACGACTGGCTGTACGGCGAGGGAAAACCGGACCGCGCCTGACGCGTCCGACCTCAGGGTCCGCCCCTACTCGGGTGGAGCCCACAGCCCGGAGGCACGCGCGAGCAGTACCTCCACGTCCGGATTCGCCAGTTCCTCCGCCAGCGCGGCAGCCACCTGCTCCGGACGGATGTCGTCCGGGTCCGGGAAGTCACCGCTGAGCGCCTGGAAGTCGCGGTCGGCGGCATACAGGGCCTAGCAGCGGGGCCGGAAGGTCGGCGCCGGGCGGTAGGCGCAGGACGTCGATGAGCACGCGGGGCAAACTATCGCGGCACACGACGTGGCCCCCAGCCGTTTCCCGGCCGGGGGCCACGTCACTGTGCGGGCGGAACTCAGACGTTCACGCCGAAGTCCTGGGCGATGCCCACCAGGCCCGAGGCATAGCCCTGGCCGACGGCGCGGAACTTCCACTCGGCGCCGTTGCGGTACAGCTCGCCGAAGACCATGGCGGTCTCGGTGGCGGCGTCCTCGGAGAGGTCGTAGCGGGCGATCTCGGTGCCGCCGGCCTGGTTGACGATGCGGATGTAGGCGTTGCGGACCTGGCCGAAGTTCTGCGAGCGGGTCTCGGCGTCGTAGATGGAGACCGGGAAGACGATCTTGTCGATGTCGGCCGGGAGGCCGGCCAGGTTGACGTTGATCTGCTCGTCGTCGCCCGCGCCCTCACCGGTGAGGTTGTCGCCCGTGTGGACGATCGTCTGGTCCGGCGTCTGCTTGTTGTTGAAGAAGACGAAGTGCTGGTCGGAGTACACCTTGCCCTGCTGGTTGACCGCGATCGCGGACGCGTCGAGGTCAAAGTCGGTGCCGGTGGTGGTGCGGACGTCCCAGCCGAGGCCCACGGTGACGGCGGTCAGGCCCGGAGCCTCCTTGGTGAGCGAGACGTTGCCACCCTTGGACAGGCTTACAGCCATGGTCGGGAGTTCCTTCCCTCGATGCGTGCGCTATGCGTGTGCGGTACTGAAGCTACAGCTACCCCTATGAACGCCGAGGGAGGTGCCACGGGTTCCCGGCTCTTTACTTTCTTTACCCTCGGCGATATTCGAGTGACTGGAGCCCACTCCAGGCGGGAACATGTCAGCCATGTCCGGTCCCTACCTCATCCGAGGCTCCGTCTCGCTCCCCGAGGCCGAGCTCCAGTGGCGTTTCTCGCGCTCCTCGGGGCCGGGCGGGCAGCACGTCAACACGAGTGACTCCCAGGTCGAACTGCGCTTCGACCTCGCCGCGACCGAGGCACTGCCCGAGGTGTGGAAGCGACGTGCACTGGAGCGGCTGGCCGGACGCCTGGTCGATGGCGTCATCGCGGTCCGGGCTTCCAAGCACCGGTCCCAGTGGCGCAACCGCGAGACCGCCGCCGTACGCCTCGCAGCACTCCTCGCCGAGGCGACCGCGCCCCCGCCCAAGCCCCGCAAGCCGACGCGCATACCGCGTGGCATCAACGAACGCCGCCTGCGGAAGAAGAAACAGCGCTCGGAGACGAAGCGGGGGCGGTCGGGCCGCGACTGGGGATAGAACGTGAACGTGTCCGGGGGTGGTGTCACATTCGCCCCGCGGGATCCGTCAAGGCGGTGGAATGCCAATGGATGCCACTGACGGTGGTCCGCTACGAGGGCTTACGAGGGCTGGGGACACAGGACACATGGGCGACGAAGACTCCCTTGCCGAGCGCTTCGAGGCACACCGCACGCATCTGCGTGCCGTGGCCTACCGCATGCTCGGCTCGCTCGCCGAGGCCGACGACGCGGTGCAGGAGGCCTGGTTCCGGCTGAGCCGCAGCGACACCCGGGAGGTCGGCAACCTCGGCGGCTGGCTGACGACCGTGGTGGGCCGGGTGTGCCTGGACATGCTTCGCTCCCGCAAGTCCCGCGCGGAGGAGTCGCTGGACGCGGGCGCGCCCGTCCCCGCCGCCGGAGCCGACCCCGAGCAGGACGCGCTGCTCGCCGACTCGGTGGGTGTCGCGCTGCTCGTCGTGCTGGAGACGCTGACCCCGGCCGAGCGGCTGGCCTTCGTGCTGCACGACATGTTCGCCGTGCCGTACGAGGAGGTCGCCGCCATCGTGGGCCGTACGCCGACGGCGGCCCGGCAGCTGGCCAGCCGGGCCCGGCGCCGGGTGCAGGGCGCTCCGGCGCCCGATGCCGATCTCCTACGGCAGCGGCAGGTCGTCGACGCCTTCCTCGCCGCGGCGCGGGGCGGGGACTTCGACGGGCTGCTGGAGGTGCTCGACCCGGATGTGGTGGCCCGCTCCGAGGCCGGTGTGAACACCGGGGCGGCGGCGGTCGCCTCGGGCGCCATCAGCTACGCCCGTCTCGGCCGGACCGGGCGGCCCGCCCTGGTCGACGGGGCCACCGGGCTTGTGGTGCTCTCCGCCGACGGACGCGTCGAGCGGGCGACGATCTTCAGGTTCGTACGGGACCGGATCGCCGTCATCGAGGGCGTCACCGACCCGGCAGACCTGTCCCGGCTGGACATCACCCTGGGGTAGTCCGCCGGCAGCCGAGCTACCCCAGCTGCCGGTACCGCCCCTTGAAGTACGTCAGCGGCCCGCCGTCCGCGCTCGGGACGCGGGCCGTCAGGACGCGGCCCACCACCAGCGTGTGGTCGCCGGCCGTGACGCGCTGTTCGGTGCGGCACTCCAGGGTCGCCAGGGCGCCGCCGACCAGGGGCGCCCCGGTGGCCTCGCCGCGGATGTAGGGGATGTCCTCGAAGAGCAGACGGTCGCTGATGCGGCCCTTCATGGCGAAGCGGCCGGCGATGTGGCGCTGGCTCTCGGAGAGCACCGAGACCGCCCACAGGGGCTGCTCGGCGAGCAGGTCGTCCATGCGGGATCCCTCGCGCAGGCTGACCAGGACGAGGGGCGGGTCCAGGGACACCGACATGAAGGCCGTCGCCGTCATGCCGACGTCCTCACCACTCGGTGCCTGCGGGTCGTCCGGGTCGAGCGGCGGCTCCTTCGCGGTCACCAGGACCACACCGGCCGCCAGCCGGGACATGGCCGCCCTGAACTCGTCGTTGCTCACCCCCACAGCATGCCCGGCGGCATCGGCCGCGGGAGCGGGTTGGGCGGGCAGGGCGGCGGGCGGAGCGGGGCGGCGGGTGTTCAGCACACCGAAACGCTAGTCTCCGGTGCGTGCCCCCCGCATCGGACCTCAGCCCGAGCACGGTCGTAGGACCAGCGAAGGACACCGCTACAAAGCTTGCGTTCGGTAAACGCACGGGAAAACACAGAAACCCCACTCAATTGTTCACGTTCTACTGTGACTTGAGTCACAAGGGGCATTAATTGTTGACCCTGTGTACCGAGTGGGCAGCGCGCTGTGATTCAGTGGCGGGAAGCTGAAGGACGATACGCCGAAGAGAACCCTTGATTCGCTGCGAGGTCTCGGGGGGAGGGCGAGCATGGAGACCGAGTCGGAGCCGTATGTCCGCCTTGCGTCCCTGCGGCAGCTGCACCAGGTCATGGCGGACATGAACACCGCACGCAGCCTGGCCGACACGCTGCAGACCGTCGCGGACGGCGTCGTCACCGCCCTGGGCTACGAGCTGGCCTGCGTCAACCTCGTTCGCCCGGACGGCGATCTCGTCGTCGCCGCCTTCTCCGGCAACCCCGCCGCCGAGGCCCTGATCACCGGCCGGGTCGGCTCCCGCGAGTCGTGGGAGCGCCGGCTGAGCATGGGCGAGACCTGGGGCGACCTGATCTTCATCCCGCACACCGAGGGCTGGATCCTCGACGACGACGACGTCCCGCAGTGGTACACCGAGGGCCCCGCCCCCCGCTTCGAGGACGAGTGGCACCCCTCCGACCGGCTGTTCGCCCCGATGTACGCGCCAGGCGCCCAGGGCGGCCCGTCCTCCGGCGAACTGATCGGCGTCCTGTCCGTGGACCGGCCGCGCAACGGCCGCCGCCCCGGCGCGTGGGGGCGCGAGGCGCTCCAGATGTACGCCTTCCAAGCCGCCATCGCCATCAGCAACGCTCGTCTACGCGCGAATATGCAGCGCGCCCTGGTCCGCCTGGAACGCGAACAGCAGGCCCTGCGGGCCAGCGAGGAGAGCTTCCGGCAGGCCTTCGAGTACGCCCCCTCCGGCATGGCCATCGCGGAGATGGGCGGCGACCAGCACGGCCGGATCCTGCGCACCAACGACGCCCTGTGCCGCCTGCTGGGCCGCCCCGCCTCCGCGATGCGCCGCTACTCCTTCTCCGACCTCGTCCACCCCGAGGACATAGGCACGCTGCTGCGCACCTCCGCCGAGGGCGGCCGTGCCGAGCTGCGCCTGGGCCGCCGCGACGGCACCTACGTCTGGGTGTCCCTGCGCAACTCCGTGGTCGCCGACGCCGCCGACGGCCCCCGCTTCCTGCTCACCCACGTCGAGGACATCGAGGAGCGCAAGCGCCGCGAGCTCCAGCTCGCCCACCGCGCCTCCCACGACTCCCTCACCGGCCTGCCGAACTCGGCCGAGCTGCGCTCCCGCCTCTCCGCCCGGCTCTGCCAGCGCCCGCAGTCCGGCCTGCCCGCCGTCCACGACTCCCAGGACGCGGCCTACGGCCACCCCACCTACGACGCCGGCTTCGACTTTCCGGCGCACCGGGACGCGTACGACGTCTACGACCACCACGTCCACACCATCGCCCCCGAGGGTGAACACGACGACGGCACCAAGGGGCTCGCGGTCCTCTTCTGCGACCTCGACGGCTTCAAGTCGATCAACGACCGGTTCGGGCACAACGCGGGCGACGCGGTGCTCATCGAGGTCGCGCGCCGCCTCAGCAACGGCGTCCGTGACGGCGACACCGTCGCCCGGCTCGGCGGCGACGAGTTCGTGATCCTCGCCGACGGCCTCGGCCGGGCCGACGCCCAGGACCTCGCCGTACGGCTGCGGAACGAGATCATCCAGCCGATCCGGGCCGAGGGACGGGCCGTGCGGGTCGGGGCGAGTTTCGGTATCGGATGGGCGCACTGCGGCATGACGGCGGACGAGGTGTTGAAATCCGCTGACGAACGGATGTACGTCGAGAAACGGTCTCGTCCCAAACAGCATCGGCGTGCGGGATGAACCGCAGGTCTGCGGAATGATGCGATCCTGGTCACCCGTTTGGGCCACGGCGAGCGGGTAGGCTCGCCATTCTCACCACACGTACCGCATCCGTTCCGCACCTGTTGAGGAGACCTAGGGATGACGCCCGGCAACAACGGCGCGAGCACGCCCGAGGACGAGGACCCGTTCGGCTATCTGTACGCCGACGGCCAGGCCAACGGCGCCCAGCCACCGTCCGGCGGCTACGGCTACCCGAACTCGGTCAGCAGGGTGCGGACGGTCGGCGAGCGGCCCTACGGCCAGCAGACCGTGCCGCCGCAGCAGCAGGGCGCGTACGGCCAGCCGAACCCGCACTACGCCGCGCCCGAGTCGTTCCCCGGCGGTGCCTCCACCGTCCAGACGCAGCCCGCCCAGGGCGGCGGTGGCGGCCGGGGCCGCGGCCCCAACACCAAGGGCCTGCTGATCGGCGCGATCGCGGTGGTCGCCGCCGTCGTGATCGGCATCAGCGTCGCGATGCTCGGCGGCGACGACGACAACTCGGCGGGCGACGACCAGCCCACCACCACCCCGTCGGCCTCCCAGAGCGCGGAGTCGAGCCCCTCGAGCGAGAGCAGCGCGGGCAGCGAGGAGGAGCTGCCCGTCATCGACGCCAAGGCCCTGCAGTTCGCCGGCGGTGCCACCACTGCCTCCGACATCAAGGGCGCCAAGGCGGACGGTGGCGTCTACGTGACCGGCTTCAACGCCGTCGGCGCCTCGGTCACCTGGACCGTCAACGGCATCCCCCAGTCCGGCAAGTACACCCTGTACGTCGGCTACGGCGTGCCCGGCAAGGACGCCAACGCGACCCTCACGATCAACGGCACGGCCTCCAGCACGCCGGTCAGCATGAAGAACTACGCGAGCGCCCCCGAAGGCGACTACGAGAAGGGCTGGACGCGGACCTACAACTACGTCCAGCTCAACAAGGGCACGAACACGATCAAGATCTCGTGCGAGCAGGGCAACCAGTGCGACGCCAACCTCGACCAGGTGTGGCTGGTCAAGGGCTGGGTCGAGTGACCCTCACGCCGCGCTGACCTCCC
>NZ_JBQQCE010000251.1:0-13882 GCF_052245645.1 Streptomyces sp. KR55
CGGGCAAGAACCTGTACGGCACCGGCACCCACGACGCGCTCACCCCCGCCTCCACCACGAAGATCGCCACCGCTGTCGCCGCCCTCTCCGCCCTGGGCCCCGACCACCGCCTCACCACCCGCACCGTCTACGAACCCGACACCGAGGAACTCATCCTGGTCGGCGGCGGCGACCCCACGCTCACCGCCCGCAAGGGCAGCCGGGGCCTGGCCGACCTGCGTACGCTCGCCCGGAAAACGGCCGCCGCCCTGAAGCAGCGCGACGTACGCCAGGTGACCCTCTCGTACGACACCACCCTCTACGCCGGACCCGAACGTCACCCCATCGGCGTCAACGACAACCTCGCCCCCGTGACCGCCCTGATGGCCGACGAGGCCCGTACGGACGGCTCGACGAGCGGCCCGGCACCCCGGGTGACGGACCCGGCGGTGGAGGCGACCCGGACGTTCGCCGGCTTCCTGCGGGACCACGGCATCACGACGACATCCCCGGGGCCGTCCAAGGCGACGGACCGGGCCGACGCCCTCGCCACGGTCTCCTCACCCCCTCTCTCGGCCCTGGTCGAGCGGATGCTGACCAACAGCGACAACGACATCGCCGAGGCCCTCGCCCGCCACACCGCCGTCGCAACCGGCGAGCGCGCCGACTTCGCCGGAGCGGGCCGGGCGATGCAAGCCCAGCTGAGGAAGCTCGGCCTGCCGCTGAAGGGCGCCGTCCTCAGGGACGGCAGCGGTCTGAACCGCGACAACAGGCTGACCGTGGACCTGATCACCGCCCTGTTGCTGAAGGCGGCGGATCCCGCCCGCCCCACGCTGCGCCCCACCCTCACGGGCCTTCCGGTCGCCGGCTTCACCGGCACACTGTCCGACCGTTACGGCGACGGCGCGGCCGGCATCGTCCGCGCCAAGACCGGCACCCTCACGGGCGTGAACGCTCTTGCCGGAACGGTCGTGAACCAGGACGGCCGCCTGCTCGCCTTCGCCTTCCTGGCCACCGGCACCACGGACCCGACGGCGGCTCAGACGGCCCTGGACCGCGCTGCGACGGCCCTGGCGGCATGCGGCTGCCGCTGAGCCCTGCACGGCCGTGCACCACAGCGCCGGACGAGCCTCAGCCGCTGCCGGCCCCCACGGCCTGCCCCAAGGGGGAGCGCTCACGTACCGTTGATGCATGACGAGCATCGGTGGTGCCGCATCTGCTGGGATGGTCGACTGGAATCTCGCGGTGGCGACCGCGACCCGGCTCGTACGGCCGGGCCCCGAGGTGAGCCGTGACGAGGCCCGGGCCGTCGTCGCGGAACTCCGCCGGCACGCCAAGGCCTCGGAGGAACACGTCCGCGGCTTCACCCGGATGGGCACCGAGGAGACCCACGACACCCCGGTCCTCGTCGTCGACCGCCCCGGCTGGGTGCGGGCGAACGTCGCCGGGTTCCGGGAGATCCTCAGGCCGCTCCTCGACAAGATGCAGGAGCGCCGTGGCAGCAGCCCGGGCGGCGCGGTCCTCGGCGCCGTCGGCGGCAAGGTCACCGGCGTCGAACTCGGCATGCTGCTGTCCTTCCTGGCCTCCCGCGTCCTCGGCCAGTACGAGACCTTCGCCCCGGCCACCCGCGAGCTCCCGGCCGGCGCGAACGGCGGCGGCCGGCTGCTGCTCGTCGCCCCGAACATCGTGCATGTGGAGCGCGAACTCGACGTGGAGCCCCACGACTTCCGCCTGTGGGTGTGCCTGCACGAGGAGACCCACCGCACGCAGTTCTCCGCGGTGCCCTGGCTGCGCGATCACCTGGAGGGCGAAATCCAGTCGTTCCTGGGGGAGACCGACGTCGACCCCATGACCGTCCTGGAACGCATCAGGGAGGCCGCCCAGTCCCTCGTCGGGGGCCGTCCCGAGGGCGAGGAGGACGACGGCGGCCGGTCGCTGGTCGACCTCGTGCAGACGCCGTCGCAGCGGGAGATCCTCGGCCGTCTCACCGCGGTGATGTCCCTCCTGGAGGGCCACGCCGACTTCGTGATGGACGGGGTCGGTCCCGAGGTCGTGGGGAGCGTCGCGGAGATCCGGGAGAAGTTCCAGCAGCGCCGCGCCAAGGGCGCCTCCCGGCTGGATCTCGCCCTGCGCAAGCTGCTCGGTCTGGACGCCAAACTCAGGCAGTACCGGGACGGCGAACGCTTCGTACGGGCCGTCGTCGACGAGGTCGGCACGGACGGCTTCAACCGCGTGTGGACCTCCCCGAACACCCTCCCCACCAAGTCGGAGATCGCCAAACCGGCGGACTGGATCGCACGGGTGCACCGCCGGAGCGAGGCGTGAAACCCGGGGAGAGGTCGTGAGCCGGAGCCGGCCGACGGCAGGCAAACGCCCCTCCAATCACCCGTCCGAGGGACCGTGGGGCATGGGTAGGCGTGCAATGCTCGGGGAACGGCCCGGTTCTGTCACCATCTACACACTCTGAGTGACCGGACTCGGGCTCAACCCCCGACAACTTCATGAAGGGAACCGGACATGGGTCCCCATCCTGCGGTCGCGGCGATACGCCTGGCGGTCCGCCGCGTACTCCACGACATCCTCGGCGAACACACCCCCACCACCGACCAGACCGCACACGAGCGTCCGTCGTCGCCGCTCGTGCTCGTGGCCTGCTCCGGCGGCGCCGACTCCATGGCGCTCGCCTCCGCCCTCGCGTTCGAGGCACCCAAACTCGGCATCCGCGCGGGCGGCATCACCGTCGACCACGGCCTGCAGCCCGGCTCCGGCACGCGCGCCGAGGAAGTCGTCCTGCGCCTGCGCGAACTCGGCCTGGACCCCGTCGAGTCCGCCACCGTCACCGTCGGCCGCGAGGGCGGCCCGGAAGCCGCGGCCCGCGACGCCCGCTACGCCGCCCTCGACGCCGCTGCCGTGCGCCTCGACGCCGCCGCCGTCCTGCTCGGCCACACCCGCGACGACCAGGCCGAAACCGTCCTGCTCGGCCTCGCCCGCGGCTCCGGCATCCGCTCCCTGTCCGGAATGGCCGCGGTCTCGGGGGCCGGCGGCCGTTACCGCCGCCCCTTCCTCCAGCTCGACCGGCAGACCGCCCGCAAGGCCTGCATGGTCCAGTCCCTCCCCGTCTGGGACGACCCCCACAACGCGGACCCGGCGTACACCCGGTCGCGGCTGCGCCACGAGGGCCTGCCCGCCTTGGAGAAGGCGCTCGGCAAGGGCGTCGTGGAGGCGCTCGCCCGTACGGCCCAGCTCTCCCGCGACGACGCCGACGCCCTCGACGCCTGGGCCGGCCAGGTCGAGGCCTCCGTCCGGGACGCCGCCGGCCGTCTGGAGTGCGACAAGCTCTACGTCCTCCCGCCCGCCGTACGCCGCCGGATCCTGCGCCGGGCGGCCATCGAGGCCGGTGCCCCGGCCGGTTCGCTGTTCGCCCGTCACATCGAGGAAGTCGACCGGCTGATCACCGGTTGGCGTGGTCAGGGAGCCATCAATCTCCCGGGCAAAGTCATCGCCCAGCGGCAGGGTGGCAGACTGGTGATTCGGCAAGGCTGAATCCGGACCCCCCTCCGAGAGCTCGGGCGAGGGATCGGGCAGCCGGTGGGACGACCGAAAGTGATGCGGGTGGACGCGAAAGACATGGGTGCCGACCTTCAGCAGGTACTCATCACCAAGGAAGAGATCGACGCGAAGCTGGCCGAGCTGGCCGCGAAGATCGACGCGGAGTACGCGGGCAAGGACCTGTTGATCGTCGGCGTCCTCAAGGGCGCGGTGATGGTGATGGCCGATCTCGCCCGGGCACTGTCCACCCCCGTCACCATGGACTGGATGGCCGTCTCCTCCTACGGCGCGGGCACCCAGTCCTCCGGTGTGGTGCGGATCCTCAAGGACCTCGACACCGACATCAAGGGCAAGCACGTCCTCATCGTCGAGGACATCATCGACTCCGGCCTGACCCTGTCCTGGCTGCTGTCCAACCTCGGCTCCCGCGAGCCCGCCTCCCTGAAGGTGTGCACGCTGCTGCGCAAGCCCGAGGCCGCCAAGGTCGCCATCGACGTGGAGTGGGTCGGCTTCGACATCCCCAACGAGTTCGTCGTGGGCTACGGCCTCGACTACGCCGAGAAGTACCGCAACCTCCCGTTCGTCGGTACGCTCGCGCCCCACGTCTACGGCGGCTGAGCCACCCGGGCCAAAGCCCCGCAGGATGATCGGGAACCCCGGCGGGCCTCGCGCCGTTGGAGCATGCAGACGGGAACGCCAGCCGTCCTGTGCGGCTTCGCGCAACAATGCTGGGGTACCGTCAGAAGAACTGTCTTATCAAACTCACTATGGCAGGAGGGACGGGGCGGCACCGCTCCGTATGGATGGACGTGAAGCGATACTTCCGTGGGCCGGTCATGTGGATCGTGCTGGCCGTCCTTGCCGTGGTCGTGTTGATGCAGGTCGTCGGCTCGTCCGGCGGCTACAAGACGGTGGACACCGGCCAGGTCGTCCAGGCGATCAATGACAACAGGGTCGAAGCGGCCAAGCTGACCACCGGCGACGAGCAGACCATCAAGGTCACGCTCAAGGACGGCGAAAAGGTCGAGGACAGCTCGAAGATCCAGGCGAGCTACATCGGCGACCAGGGCGTGACCATCGCCAACACGCTGCAGACCAAGTACCAGGACAAGCAGATCCCGGACGGCTACACGGTCTCGCCGTCCAAGCAGAACCCGTTGGTCGGGATTCTGCTCTCCCTGCTCCCCTTCGTCCTCATCGTGGTCGTCTTCCTGTTCCTGATGAACCAGATGCAGGGCGGCGGCTCCCGAGTGATGAACTTCGGGAAGTCCAAGGCCAAGCTCATCACCAAGGACACTCCGAAGACGACGTTCTCGGACGTCGCGGGTGCCGACGAGGCCGTCGAGGAACTCCAGGAGATCAAGGAGTTCCTGCAGGAGCCGGCGAAGTTCCAGGCCGTCGGTGCCAAGATCCCCAAGGGTGTGCTCCTCTACGGCCCGCCCGGCACCGGCAAGACGCTGCTCGCGCGCGCCGTTGCGGGCGAGGCCGGCGTCCCCTTCTACTCGATCTCCGGTTCCGACTTCGTCGAGATGTTCGTCGGTGTCGGTGCCTCCCGGGTCCGTGACCTGTTCGAGCAGGCCAAGGCGAACGCCCCCGCGATCGTCTTCGTCGACGAGATCGACGCGGTCGGCCGCCACCGCGGCGCCGGCCTCGGCGGCGGTCACGACGAGCGTGAGCAGACCCTGAACCAGCTGCTCGTCGAGATGGACGGCTTCGACGTGAAGGGCGGCGTCATCCTGATCGCCGCCACCAACCGGCCCGACATCCTCGACCCGGCGCTGCTGCGCCCCGGCCGCTTCGACCGGCAGATCGCGGTCGACCGTCCGGACATGCAGGGCCGCCTGGAGATCCTCAAGGTCCACCAGAAGGGCAAGCCGGTCGCACCCGACGTCGACCTGTCGGCCGTCGCCCGGCGCACGCCCGGCATGACCGGTGCCGACCTGGCGAACGTGCTGAACGAGGCCGCGCTGCTGACGGCCCGCAGCGACCAGAAGCTGGTCGACAACAAGATGCTCGACGAGGCCATCGACCGCGTCGTGGCGGGCCCGCAGAAGCGGACCCGGATCATGTCGGACAAGGAGAAGAAGATCACCGCGTACCACGAGGGCGGTCACGCCCTGGTCGCTGCGGCCTCCCCGAACTCCGACCCGGTCCACAAGATCACGATCTTGTCCCGCGGCCGCGCCCTCGGCTACACGATGGTGCTGCCCGACGAGGACAAGTACTCGACCACGCGCAACGAGATGCTCGACCAGCTGGCCTACATGCTGGGCGGCCGCGCGGCCGAGGAGCTGGTCTTCCACGACCCGACCACCGGTGCTGCGAACGACATCGAAAAGGCCACCAACCTGGCCCGCGCGATGGTCACGCAGTACGGCATGACGGAGCGCCTGGGCGCGATCAAGTTCGGCGGCGACAACAGCGAGCCGTTCCTCGGACGTGAGATGGCTCACCAGCGCGACTACTCCGAGGAGATCGCGGCGCTCGTCGACGAAGAGGTCAAGAAGCTCATCGAGACCGCGCACAACGAGGCCTGGGAGATCCTGGTCGAGAACCGCGACGTCCTCGACAACCTCGTCCTGGCCCTCCTGGAGAGGGAAACCCTGGGCAAGGAGGAGATCGCCGAGATCTTCGCCCCGATCGTCAAGCGGCCGCCGCGCCCCGCGTGGACCGGCTCCTCCCGCCGTACGCCGTCCACCCGTCCGCCGGTGCTCTCCCCGAAGGAGCTCGCACTGACGAACGGCGCCAACGGCGCGACGCCGGCGATCACCGCGAAGACCACGGCGGCGGAGCCCGCCCCGGCGGCCGAGCCGGCCGCACCGGAGGACCGCCCCGAAGTCTGAGCCCGGACCGCCCCGGCGGTCCCGCAGGCCCGGAATGGATGCCGCGTTCCCCAGGTTTTAGCCTGGGGGCGCGGCATCGTCGTATGCCCGCAGAGAGGACGTGTGTCCCCACACGTGACAGCACAGGAACGAGGCACCACATGACCGACCCCGTGACGCTGGACGGCGAGGGCATCATCGGCGAGTTCGACGAGAAGCGCGCCGAGAACGCCATACGCGAACTCCTGATCGCGGTCGGCGAGGACCCGGACCGTGAGGGGCTCAGGGAGACCCCTGGGCGGGTGGCGCGGGCGTACAAGGAGATATTCGCGGGGCTGTGGCAGAAGCCCGAGGACGTGCTGACGACGACGTTCGACATCGGGCACGACGAGATGGTCCTCGTGAAGGACATCGAGGTGTACTCGACCTGTGAGCACCATCTGGTGCCGTTCCGGGGCGTCGCCCACGTCGGATACATTCCGGCCACCAGCGGCAAGATCACCGGACTGTCCAAGCTGGCCCGTCTCGTGGACGTCTACGCCCGTCGGCCGCAGGTGCAGGAGCGACTCACCACGCAGATCGCGGACTCCCTGATGGAGATCCTGGAGCCGCGCGGGGTGATCGTCGTCGTGGAGTGCGAGCACATGTGCATGTCGATGCGGGGCATCCGCAAGCCCGGCGCGATGACCATCACGTCCGCGGTGCGGGGTCAGCTGCGGGACGCCGCGACGCGGAACGAGGCCATGAGCCTCATCATGGCCCGCTGACGGTTCCGTACGCCGTGAGGGGCGCGGGGCTGTATCGATATGCGGCTCCGCCGTGGGCGCGACCAGCCCCCACCGGCCCGCAGCTTCGGTACCGCACTTCCAGCGGAGCGCTCAGGCCGCCGGTGCCGCTCCCGTGTTGTCGTGGTCGTCGTCCTCCGGGAGCTTGCAGACGCGCTCCAGGAAGATGGCGGCCGCTATGACGCCGATGCCGGCCAGCACCGAGAAGCCGGCGTAGAAGGCCTGGTCGCGGCGAGCGGGGATGTCGAGGGACTCCAGCAGGAAGGCTCCCGTGCCGCCGTACATCCCGGCGACGAGGGCGGCGACCAGGGCGCTGGCCTGGCCGAAGACCACCGCGCGGGCCGCCATCAGGGGGTCGACGCCCTTGGCGCCGGGGCGGCGTTCGCGCTGGGCCTTCAGGCGGGCGCGCAGTGAGAGCGCCGTGGCGAGCAGAATCGCCGCGATCACCGCCAGGACGACGGGGGCGGCCAGGGGGACGCTGGGGAGCGTCCCGATCGAGTTCCACAGGCGGGCGCCCGCCCAGGACAGCACCCCCGCGACGACGAACACGCCGATCAGCACCCTGATGCGCAGCTCTCTCACGGTGTCCCTTCAGCTCCCCGGACCGTGGTCTGTGGTGACCCGGCCGGTCAGGTCGTCCCTGTGTCGTCGCGACGTGGTCGTCTTGACCTTAACGACTACTCGGGCAGCCGGAGTTCCAGGTCCGCACGGGGTGCCACGCCGTCGCGGGTGACCGCGCCGAGGAGGTCGGCGACGGGGCCGCGGCCGGGGAGCTGGGCATCGGGATCGAGGTCGTGCCAGGGGGCGAGGACGAAGGCGCGTTCGTGGGCGCGCGGGTGGGGGAGGGTGAGGTGCGGGTCGTCGGAGACGATCTCGGCGTACGAGACGATGTCGACGTCGAGGGTGCGCGGGCCCCAGTGCTCGTCCCTGACCCGGTGGAAGGCCTCCTCGACCGCGTGCGCCCGCTCCAGGAGGGAGGACGGGGGCAGGGTGGTCTTCAGGACCACGACCGCGTTGAAGTACGAGGGCTGGCTGCCCGGCTCGACGCCCCACGGCTCGGTCTCGTAGACGGGGGAGACCGCCTTGACGCGCACGCCCGGTGTGTCCTCGAGGGCGTCGATGGCGCCCTGGAGGGTCTCCAGGCGGTTGCCGAGGTTGGAGCCGATGGAGATCACGGCCCATTTGGGGTTGTGCAGGGTCGTGTCGGCGGCGTCGACCTTCTCGACGACGGAGGCGGGTACCGGCTGTACGGTCGGGTCGCTGTGACCCTCGGTGAACGAGGCAGTCATACTCGGCTCCGGGTGATGGTGACGGTCACGTCGTCGAAGGGGACGGTGATCGGCGCGTCCGGCTTGTGGACGCAGACCTCGACCTCCTGGACCCCTTCGTGCTTCAGACAGGTCTGGGCGATGCGCTCGGCGAGCGTCTCGATGAGGTTGACGGGCTCGCCCTCGACGACGGCCACGACCTCCTCCGCCACGATGCCGTAATGCACGGTCTTCGCCAGGTCGTCGTCGGCGGCGGCCGACCGGGTGTCCAGGCCCAGGACGAGGTCCACGATGAAGGTCTGGCCCTCCTCGCGCTCCTTGGGGAACACACCGTGGTGCCCGCGGGCCTTCAGGCCGCGCAGCGCGACACGATCCACGCGAATCACTCCTGCAATCGTCGGTTGCGGCCGGTTCGTACCGGGTGCGGGCGGCACACCGGCCTGAACCGAATCTACCTGCGGGCACTGACAGCTCCGGGCCACGGGGGCGTGGGCCCGGGTCGGGGCCTGGAGGTTTCATCGAGTGTTTTCCCTGGGGAACCCGGCGGCTCATGGGGTGGTAGCCGCGCATACCCCGGAGTAGGTGATTCCAACCACTCCTTGGTCCCTTCGGGCCCTTGTGGGGGCGCCTACCCACTCAGGCGGGTGAGTCGTCGTCCTCGGCCTCGTCGGTTTCGGCCAGAACGGGGGAGGCGTGGTGCGACCAGAGCTTCCAGCCGGCGGGTGTGCGGCGGAACACGTTCGTCGCGACCACCAGCTGGCCGACGAGCGGGCCGGGTCCGTCGCCGTCCTCGGGGGCGGGGCCGCCGCTGAGGATGTTCTCGGTGCAGGTGACCAGGGCGGTGTCGCCGGTGACGGAGACGTGGACGTCGGTGAGGAAGAACTGGATGTAGTCGGTGTTCGCCATGATCAGCGCATACGACCTGAGGACCTCGCCGCGGCCGGTGAGCACGGGCCAGCCGGGGTGCACACAGGAGACCACGCCGGTGTCCGCGGGGTCGTGGTAGGTCTCGTCGACGCCCAGGTCGGACGGGGTGAGCCAGAGCGAGGACACCTCTTCGAAGTCGCCCCGCTCCAGTGCCTCGTAGAAGGCCGTGTTGGCGAGTTCGACCTGTTCGACATCGGTGTGGGGGGCGCTCACCGGGCTCCTTCCACGGCGCGCGCGACCCGTACCGCGTCGGCCGTTGCCCGCACCTCGTGCACCCGCACCGCCCAGGCGCCGGCGTGCGCCGCCAGCGCGGAGACAGCGGCCGTTGCGGCATCGCGCTCCCGGGCCGGCGGGGGGGCGCCCTCGGGACCGGCGAGGACACGGCCGAGGAACCGCTTGCGGGAGGCGGCGACCAGCAGCGGGTGGCCGAGGGCGCGCAGGCGGTCCAGGTGGGCGAGCAGAGTGAGGTCGTGCTCGGCCTCCTTGGAGAAGCCGAGGCCGGGGTCGACGACGATGCGGTCGGGTGCGACACCGCCCTCCAGGACGGCCTCCACGCGCGCGTGCAGCTCGTCGACGACTTCGGTGACGACGTCGTCGTACACGCCCTTGACGTTGCCACCCTCCAGGAAGCCGCGCCAGTGCATGACGATGAAGGGGGCGGCGGTCTCCGCGACGACACGGATCATCGCGGGGTCGGCGAGGCCGCCGCTGACGTCGTTGACGAGGGCGGCGCCGGCGGCGAGGGCCTGTTCGGCGACGGAGGCGCGCATGGTGTCGACGGAGACGACGACACCTTCGGAGGCCAGGCCGCGGACGACCGGGATGACCCGCCGCAGTTCCTCGGCCTCGTCGACGCGGGTGGCGCCGGGGCGGGTGGACTCGCCGCCGACGTCCACCAGGTCGGCGCCCTCGGTGACGAGGTCGAGGCCGTGCTTCACGGCCGCGGTGGTGTCGAACCAGCGGCCGCCGTCGGAGAAGGAATCGGGGGTCACGTTCACGACTCCCATGACCGCGCAGCGGTCCCATTCCGGAAGGCCCGCGATACGCCCGCGTCCGCTCTGCTTACTCATACGTTCAGCGTAGGCCCACGGTGGGCGGGGCCTCTCCACGCGGGCGTGCGGCCCGGCGGTCCCGGCGTCGTGCGGCCCGAGCGGAGGCCCCCGGGTGCTGGAGGGGTGGGGCCTCCGCTCGGGCCTGTCCCGGTCAGGCCGCGCGCATGCCCCGCTCCGTGACGGCGTACGCGCAGGGGCGCGGGGCGGCGAGGCGGATGCGCGGCCGGTATCCCGAGGCCTCGCCCAGGTCGCCTAGGTCGCCTAGGTCGCCGAGGTCATGGACGCGTCGGCCCCGGGTTTCGTAACCGGCACGCTCGATGCGCTTGGCCAGCCGGCGCACGCTGCGCATCGCGCGGCCGGCGAGGGAGAAATCCGCGACGTCCACCACCGCCTCGTCGCCCGGCTCGAGGGCGTCCAGGCCGGTCTCGCGGGTCCACACCTCGCGGCCGGTCTCGGAGCAGCCCGTGACGGCCGGGGTCCAGGAGTGCGCCCGGGCCTCGTCCATGAAGCGTTCGATGGCGCCCGGCCAGGCCTCGACGTCGCCGATGGGGTCGCCGTCGGCGAGCATCACCCCGGACACCACGCGGTAGGTCACCGCCGCCTTGCCGCTGGGCGAGAAGACGACGGACTGGTCCCGGCGGAGCGCGAAGCGGCCGAGGGGGTCGCGGCCGCCGTGCCGGTCCAGCAGGGCGCGCAGCCGGGCCTCGTCGTCCTGTGTGAGCCGGGCGGCCGGGTGTGCCGGGTGTTCGGGGCGCAGGGCGAGACAGATCGTGGTGACGGCGGTGAGCAGGCCGAGCGCTCCGAGGGAGACGGCGACGGTCCAGGACGTGTCGCCCTGGTACCGGACCGGGCCCTCGAAGCCGAACAGGCCGTACAGGACATGGGTGATGCGGTCCGCCAGGGACGGGTCGCCGATCATCGTGCGGGAATGCGCGCTGACGACGACCAGCCCGAGGACGAGTGAACCGGCGCCCATGAGCACGAAGTTGGCGAGGGCCCGCCACCGGCCGCGCGGGTCGGGCAGGGCCGCGAACTGCTCGCGGTGGCGCAGCAGCGGCGCGAGCAGCGCGAGGGAGACGACCACGCCGACAACGGAGGGCCGGTACGTGAACTGCGCGGCAGCCCCGGCCGGCAGCAGCGCGACGGCCGCGCGCCACGCCCGGCGTTTGCCCCGCTTGAGACCGTGGGTGAGCAGCAGCAACAGCACGCCCGTGCTGAGCGAGAGCGCGGCCGCGAACGGGCCGAGAGCGCCGGGCAGCACCTCGGCGAGGGCGTGCACACGGCTGTGCCGGAAGCGCGGAAAGACGCTCGCGGCGATGTCCAGGAGGCCCACAAGGGCACACGCCCTGGCGACGAGGACGGGAACGGCCTCCGGGCGCGGAACCCGGAACAGCCGCCGCACCCTTGTCCCTTCTTCCTTGACAGGCATCGCATCCCGTAGTTCTGGTCGTAGGTCTGCTCGTTGTTCTGCGAGAGACCGTGAAACCGGTGCCGATTCGGGCATCCGGCGACATTGCGCCCTCTAGGACGGTGGGATTCGGGGTCAGGTTCACTGCCGTTCGCCGAAGCCCTTTCACAGTCCAGGGGAGGGGATCCCGGTGAACTCCCGCAGACCGACGGCCCATGTGCTGTGAATGCATCGGAGTGGCTGTGTTTTTACCGCCCGGGCCACCATGATTCGCCTACGCGCGGTAAGTTTCTGGCCATGCCACGTGGACGTCATCGCCATTCACCGCCCTTGCACAGGCTGCTGCCTCCGTCGGCGATCGCAGGCGTCTCCCTCGTCTGCGCCCTCGGCCCCTGGGTGTTCACGGAGCCGACGGTGCTCCGTGGGCTGGCGGCGGCCGCCGCGGTGACGGCTGTCGCCGGTGCCGTCGTCCTGCGCCGCTGGGACACCCAGGCGGGCAAGCAGGTCGCCGACCTCACGCGCGCGCGTGCGAGCGACGAGTGGCGGCACGAGGAGCGCGTCGCCGAACTGGAGACCGACCTGGAGGAGTCGCGCGAACTGCGCGTCAAACTCGAGCAGCGACTGCGGGCGAAGCGCGCCGAACTGGCGGGCCTGCGCAATGAGCACGCGGCACTGCTGCGCCGGTACGCCACCGCGGAGACCGAGCGTGCCAGCGCCCTGGAGGGCCGCCGCCTGCTGGAGATAGAGGCCGCGACTCCCGCGCGTGCGCTGCCGCCCGTACCGACGACGGAGGAGACCGAGGCCGTGGCAGCCCCGGCCGACACCGACGACACCGACGAAGTCACCGCGGCCGACGAGACCGACACGACCGAAGAGACCGACGAACAGAAGGCGGCGGCTTCCGGGCTGTTCTCCCCGGAGGGCTCCCGGCTGTTCCTGCGGGCGCGGGCGGCGCTGATCCGGTTCGACGCCGACA
Source organism: Streptomyces sp. KR55 (assembly GCF_052245645.1). NCBI lineage: Bacteria > Bacillati > Actinomycetota > Actinomycetes > Kitasatosporales > Streptomycetaceae > Streptomyces > Streptomyces sp. KR55. The sequence continues at coordinate 12,767 of NZ_JBQQCE010000251.1, forward strand.
CGGAGGCGTCCCCCAAGGAGCACGCCGACCAGGAGGCGTCCCCAAAGCAGCCGGTGGCCGCCGACGCCGAGCGGGTCACCGGTGCGGAGGCCGCGCAGGAGGACGAAGCGCGGGGGAAGTCCGAGGCGGCCGACGGGCACGAGCGCGCGGCCGCCACCTCCACGGCCGACACGGCCCTCCCGGATGACAACGCTGCCGCGGCCCCCGCGGAGTCCGTCCCGGCCACGGCCAGGCCCGCCGCGCCCGTGCAGCAGCCCTCCGGTCACTTCACCGTGCCGACCGCGGTGGCCGTCGTACCGGCCTCCGCTCCGGTGCGCCGTCCGACGGCCGAGGGCGGGTTCGACTTCTTCGGCACAAAGGCGGACACGTCCGCAGCGCTGGAGGCCGTGCAGAACGAGGACCTCGCCGATGTGGTCGGCCAGGAGGCACTCGACCTGCACAAGGCGGAGGCCGAGGCCGAGTTCAAGCCGGCGAGCGAAGAGTCGCGCGGCATCGGCCAGGTGATCGACCTGACGGCGCACGACGAGACCGAGCAGATCGACGTGCAGGAACTGCGCGGACTGCGCAGCGCCGTCTCCTGAAACAGCCGCCCCGAGCAGGGGGTTGCCTGAACGCCGTGCTCGGCGCCGCCAAGCCGGGCACGGCGTTCTTCATGCCATCCACCGGTCCGGCCGTGCCCCCTTGCGCCCTGTCCGTGACCGCTCCGCCTGTGCCCGCAGCAGCTCCGCGGCTTCCCCAGCGTCCCGCAGCCGCGCCGTGACGGTCTTGTTGGCTCCGGTGTCCACGTGCACGTCCGCAACGCGCCACAGCCGCATCCAGGGCCCTTGAGTGAGCCGTACGCTCTGGACCTTCGCGTGCGGTACGAGCGCCAGGCTGCGCCGCAGGAGTCCGTGCCGGGCCGCGAACACCGCCTCGGTGACGGTGAAGCCGTAGCCCCGCCACCACAGCGGCACGCACCGCCCGGCGCGCCGCGGTGGCCGCGACAGCGACGACACGGGCGGAACCGCCACCCGGGCAGCACACGCGCGATGACCGACTCGGCCACCTCGCGCGGGGCGACCGGCAGCAGCACGGAGTTCGACGAGCCGGCCACGTCCAGCTCCACCCGTACCCAGC
>NZ_JBQQCE010000252.1:0-13878 GCF_052245645.1 Streptomyces sp. KR55
CAACGGCTTCCTGCGGTCCGAGGGCCGCGGCCTGAGGATCGTCTCGGGTGCCGCCTCGGGCGGGGTCGCGCTGGTCGTCGACGGCGACGCGAAGGTGCGCGGCACCGACATCCGCGGGCTCAGGATCGCGACGCCGGAGGCGGGCAACACCCAGGACGTCGCACTGCTGCACTGGATCCGCGAGCAGGGCTGGGAGGTGGATCCGCGCACCGGGCGCGGTGACGTCACGGTGGTGCGGCAGTCGTCCAAGGAGATCCCCACCAGCTTCCGGCGGGGCGCGATCGACGGGGCGTGGGTGCCGGAGCCGGTGGCCGCGCAACTGGTCGCCGCCGGCGGGCGGGTGCTCGTCGACGAGTCGGACCTGTGGGACGGCGGCGCGTTCGTCACCGCCCTGGTGGTGGTGTCCCCGTCGTTCCTCGCGGACCATCCGGACGTCGTCGATGCCGTGCTGCGCGGCTCGGTACGCACCAACGCCTGGCTGAAGAGCCATCCGGCCGAGGGCAAGACGGCCGTCAACGGCGCCATCGAGGCACTGACCGGACGGCCACTGGAGAGCGGGGTCCTCGACGCGGCCTGGCGGCACGTGAGCCTCACCGACGATCCACTCGCCGCGACCCTCGCCGAGGAGGCCGACCGGGCCGACCGGCTCGGGCTCCTGCACGGCGCGGACGGCACGCAGGGCGGCGATGCGCAGGCGGCCCTGCGCGGGATCTTCGACCTGCGCCCCCTCAACCGGGTCCTCGCCCAGCAGGGCGAGCCGGCCGTGGACGACGCCGGCCTCGGCGTCGCCGACCGCGGCACCTGACCCCCGACACCGACCGGACTTTCTGGGCAGCACTGCCCGTACTGCAAAGGATTTGATCACATGTCAGAAACGGTGCTGCGGGCCGGCGCACCGACCCGCCCGGTCGCCCTGGCCGAGGTGGAGCAACCGGCCGTACGGCTCACCCATGTCTCCAAGTGGTTCGACACCGCGGGACGGCGCCAGACGGTCCTGGACGACATCAGCCTGACCGTCGGCCGCGGCGAGTTCGTGTGCGTGCTCGGCGCGTCCGGCTGCGGCAAGTCCACGCTGCTGAACCTGGTGGCGGGCCTGGACCGGCCGTCCACGGGCGCCATCGAGGTCACCGGCGGCCGGCGGCCCGCCCTGATGTTCCAGGACCACGCCCTGTTCCCCTGGCTCACCGCCGGCCGGAACATCGAACTCGCCCTGCGGCTGCGCGGAGTACCCCGGCGCGAGCGGCCCGAGGAGGCCCGCCGGCTCCTCGAACTGGTCCGGCTGAAGGACGCCTACGGCAAGCGCATCCACGAACTGTCCGGCGGCATGCGCCAGCGCGTCGCCCTGGCCCGTGCGCTCGCCCAGGAGGGCGACGTGCTGCTGATGGACGAGCCGTTCGCCGCGCTCGACGCCATCACCCGGGACGTGCTCCACGAGGAGCTCACCCGCATCTGGTCCGAGAACAAGCTCTCCGTCGTCTTCGTCACCCACAACGTCCGCGAGGCGGTCCGGCTCGGCGAGCGGGTCGTGCTGCTGTCCTCCCGCCCCGGCCGGATCGCCCGCGAATGGACCGACTCCGACCTCCCGGAGGCCGCGTTGACGGCCCGGGTCACCGACGCACTGCGGGAGGAGATCCGTCGCCATGGCCGCCGGTGAGACGGTCGCCACCAAGAAGGGCGTACGAGAGGTCCAGGAGACCGCGGACGTCGAGGCCGGCCTCGACGCGCTGGACAGCGCACCCGTAGGCCCGGCCCGGACACCCCTGCGCCAGATCCTGCGCGAGCGGGTACTCCCGCCCGTGGCCGCCGTCGTCCTCGTCCTGCTCGCCTGGCAGGCCGCCTACGAGGCCGAAATCAAGCCGGACTACCTGCTGCCGTCGCCGGGCGACGTGTGGCGGGCGCTGTCCGATCAGTGGTACGAGGGCACGCTGTTCTCCACCGTGTGGACGAGCATGCAGCGCGGCGCCCTCGGGTTCGCCGCGGCCGTCGTCATCGGTACCGCGCTGGGGCTGCTGCTCGGCGCGGTGCGGTCGCTGCGGGTCGGGATCGGGCCGGTGCTGTCGGGGCTTCAGTCGCTGCCGTCGGTGGCGTGGGTGCCGGCGGCGGTCGTGTGGTTCGGGCTCACCGACGCCACCATCTACGCGGTGATCCTGCTGGGCGCCGTACCGTCCATCGCGAACGGGCTGCTGGCGGGCGTCGACCAGGTGCCGCCGCTGTATCTGCGGGCGGGACGGGTACTGGGCGCCACCGGCCCCGCCCGGGTCCGGCACGTCCTGCTCCCCGCCGCACTCCCCGGCTACCTGGCCGGCCTCAAACAGGGCTGGGCGTTCTCCTGGCGCTCCCTGATGGCCGCGGAACTCATCGCCAGCTCCCCCGAGTTGGGCCTGGGCCTGGGCCAACTCCTGGAAAACGCCCGCTCCTACCAGGACATGGCCCTGGTCCTCGCCACCATCGGCGAGATCCTCCTGGTCGGCATCGCCGTCGACCTACTGCTGTTCGCACCACTGGAGCGACGGGTGCTGCGGTCGCGGGGGTTGGCGGGGGCGCGGGGGTAGCTGCGGGCAGTCGTGCCTCCCCCAGAGGGGGACCCCCAGGGCGGCACGGGTGGGCGCAGCGGCACCCCACCAGCGCCGGGCTGCGCACCGTACGCAGCGGCCCCCCGTCGCGCCGGGCTGCGCCCCCCGGCTCCGGCGCCGGCCTGTGCGCCGTCTGCTGTACTGGTCGGGTGAGCGTGCCCTCGGGTCCGGGATCCTCGTGGCTGTTGCGGCTGGCGCCGGACACGGTGCCGCCGCAACCGGCGTGCTCACCCGAGACGCTGGCCGCCGCCGAACACCCGCTGGGCCCCGACCCCGTCGGCTGGGCCCTCGAGGTCGCCCGGGACATGGCCGCACACATCGTGCGGCAGGTACCCGAGCACGGTGCGCCCGGTGCCGCTGTGCCCTTTCAGCGTGCTGTCGAGGCCACCGTCCTGACCGCACTGACCGGCCTGCTCACCGAGCCGGAGCCGACCGCCGCCCTGGTCCCGCCGGAGGCTGTCGCGAGCAACGCCGAACTGGCCCGCCGTAATGTGCCGTTGGACCGCGTGCTGCGCGGCGTCCGGCTCGGGCACGCCTACCTGCACGGGCGGCTGATGGAGGCGCTGGGCAAGGAGCCGGAGGAGATCCGGGTCCAGGAAACGCATCGGGTCAGTGAGCTGCTGTTCGTGTACGCCGACGTCCAGGCCAGCCGGCTCGCCGAGGAGTACGTCGCCGAGCGCGACCGCTGGCGGCGCGGCCGGGAGGCGGCCCGCCGCCGGATCGTGGACGAGCTGCTCGCCGGGCGCCTGGTCGGCGGCGCTGTCGCCGCCCGTACGCTCGGCTACGAACTCGCCCGGCATCATGTGGCGTTGATCGTCACGTCCGGTTCTCCCGACACCTCGACCGAGGAGCTGCGGCTGCTGGCCGCCGAGTTGTGCCGGGCGGCCGGCGCCGAGCAGCTGCTCACCGTAGCGGCGGGCAGCGCCGAGCTGTGGGCGTGGATGTGCTGGCCGGCCGAGCCGCGCCGCGCCGCCCTCGCCCGGCTGCCCCGCCAGGTCCCCGAACGCCGGCCGCTGCGTGTCGCGCTCGGCCCGGTGGGCTACGGCACTGAGGGCTTCCGGCGCAGCCACCGCGGCGCCCGGGAGGCGGAACGGATGGCCCGCCTCGGCCGTACGGGCTGGCTGTGCGACTACGCCGACGTGAGTACGGCGGCGCTGCTCACGGCCGACGTGGAGCATGCACGGTGGTTTGCGGCGCGGGTTCTCGGGGCGTTGGGGGGCGATGATCCGCGGGTGCGGGAGCTGCGGGAGACGCTGCGGGTGTATCTCGCGGAGGGGCGGAGTCCGCAGGGGGCTGCGGAGCGGTTGTTCGTTGCGCGGAACACGGTGACGTATCGGGTGCGGCGGGCTGTGGAGTTGTTGGGGCGGCCGTTGGAGGTGGACGCGTTGGAGCTGCGGATGGCGTTGGAGATCGCCCGCCTGCTGGGGCCGGGGTAGGGGCGTCGCGCAGCCCGGCACGACTGCCCGCGGCCTGACGTACCCATGTCCCAAAGACCGGTCGGAGTTTGTGCTGTCGGCCCAAAGCCCGGGAGGCGTGGGCGACGTTCACTGCAACGGAAGACCAACAGCACCTGACGACGCGCCCCCACCGCGTACCCGCAGCCGTACACCCCTTCACCACCCGGGATCCGCCATGCCCTTTTCCCCCGCAACTCCGGCCACTCCCGCATCCCCCACCCGTCGCACCCTCCTGCGCACCGCCGCGGCCGCCTCGACCCTCACCACGGCGGCCGCCCTCCCCCTGCACCCCACCCCTGCGAACGCCGCGCCCCAGCCGAGCCGCGGTACCGAGCTGGTCCTGCTCGGTACCAGCGGCGGCCCGGTCCCCATGCACGGTCGCGCCGGTATCGGGTCCGCGCTGGTCGTCGACGGCCGGGCCTACCTCGTGGACTGCGGCCCCGGCATCTTCGGCCGGTACGCGCAGGCCTGGCTGACGGCCGAGCAGCTCACGGCGATCTTCGTCACCCACCTCCACTCCGACCATCTGTCGGACCTGTACGCCCTGTTGTGGCTGCGGTTCGGCGGGTACCAGCCGCTGGGCGGGCCGGTGCACGTCTACGGGCCGGGTTCCGCGGGGAACCTCCCCGCCACCTGGCCGAAGGGCCGCTCGGTGCGGACCGTCTGCCCGTCGGAGCCCGCGCCCGGCACGGAGGACCTGATCGCCGGGCACATCGCCGCCACCGCATACGACATCAACGTACGGATGCGCAGCGAGGGCTGGCCCGACATCCGCACTCTGATCCGGCCGCACGACGTACGCTTCCCGCTGCCGAAGACGGCGGGGCCGCGCAAGCTGATGGCGCCGCCGATGGAGCCGTTCGAGGTGATGCGGGACGACCGGGTGCGGGTCACAGCGGTGCTGGTGGAGCATCCGCCGGTCTTCCCGTCGTTCGCCTACCGCTTCGACACCGCGGACGGGTCTGTCGTGTTCAGCGGCGACACCGCGCCATGCGGGAACGTGGCGCGGCTGGCCCGGGGCGCGGACGTGCTGGTGCACGAGGTGATGGACCTGGAGACACTGGCGCTGGGCGGGCTGAAGCCGGCCCAGCTGCGGCACATGGAGATCAGCCACACGGACGCGACCCGGGTGGGCCCGCTCGCCGAACGCGCCGGTGTGGGCACGCTGGTGCTGAGCCATCTGGTCCCGGGCGCCACGAACATCGTCGACGACTCGACCTGGCACACCAAGGCGAGCAAGGGCTACTCCGGCCGTGTGGTGGTGGGCCGCGACCTGGCCCGCCTGCCGGTGGGCGCCCGGCGGGGCTGAGTGCGGCCCCGGCCGATCTCGCCTCGCAGGCGCTGGGCCCGCAGGACCAGTTCCAGTTCGAAGCGCCGGTCGGGGTCGTCGATCTCGTCGCCCCAGAGTTCGCGTATCTGCCGCAGCCGGTAGCGGACGGTCTGAGGATGGACGCCGAGCCGTGCCGCCACCTCCGGCGCGCCGCCCCTCGTCTCCAGCCACGCCAGTAACGTCTCCGCAAGTCTCCGCCCATGAGTGGGGCCGCAATGAGCCAACGGCGCCAGACAGCGCAGCGCCAGGTCGTCGATCAGTTCCTCCGGCTGGAGCAGCACGAGGGCCTCGGTGTGCTCGGTGCAGAACAGCACCTCCCCGGCGGGCAGCAGCCGCCGTTCCATCAGGTGTACGGCGGCCTCGGCCCAGCGCAACGACTTGGCGGCGTCGGCGAGCGGCACGGGCGGTCCGATCGCGCCCGCCCAGCCGCCCAGCGCCCGGTGCAGCAGTTCGCCCCGGCCGGCGGCGTCCGGTTCGGGGACGACCATGCGGGGCTGCTCGTACTCCAGGTCGAGCAGCACGCCCTGCCCGACCGCCGGTGCCACCGCCTCGCGGGCCGGGCGCAGCAGCACCCCGACGGCGACCTTCTCGGGCAGCGTCCAGCCGATCCGGGCGGCGCGTTCGGCGAGGGCGTCGGCGGGGTCGCCGCGGTGGCGTTCGGCGAGCAGCAGCTCCATGAGGCGGCGTTGCAGGCGCAGGCGTTCCCCGGCCTGGCGGGCGGCAGCCTCGGCGTAGCCGCGTACGGACTGGTCGACGAGGCCGTCGAGGTACTCGTAGCCGGCGTCGACGAGTTCGTACATCGCGGGCGGCGGGATCTGCACGCGCTGCCCGATGTCGGCGAAACGGCGCCAGGCCAGGCGTACGCCCATCCGGTAGATCGCCTGGAGCGAGTCGAGGGTGCGGCCGTTGAGGCCTTCCCCGCGGCCGAAGTCCTGGAAGACGCCGGGCGGGACGGTGGGGCGGCCCGTGGAGTAGTCGGCGTGCTCCAGGTGCTGCACGAACACCTCGATGGCGCGGCGGATGCCGACCAGGGCCATCGGCTCGCCGTTCTCGTCCAGGACGACGGGCAGGTGCGGGTACTCGCGGCGGATCTCGCCGAGGATCTCCTCGGCGAGCGCGGGCGCCTCGGCCATGGCGATCGCCGCGAACCGGCGCACCTGGAGCCGGGGCACGTCGTGCCAGGCGGAACGGGCGGTGACCGCTGCCGGACGGGCCGCCACGGTCAGCTCCCCTGGCCCGCTTGCTCGTATGTGATCAAAGGCGTGTTGGGCTGCTCGGGTGTGGACTCGAGCAGCGCGACGATACCGAGTGCGGCGCCCACCGCGAGGGCGGCGGCGATCACGACGGTCACGGTGGCGGCGAGCAGTCTGGGCATGCGGGGTCAGCCTCTCTCGTCCAGAGTCCGGAGGTCGTCCCACCCCGGTGCCCCGCCCCTGCCGTTCGGAGCCCAGTCTCGACAGGGCGCTCACACGGCGTCAAGGGTGGGTATCGGCCGAGGCTCACTTTGTGACGTGACGTCAGCTACAACAAGCGCCGAAATTGTCATGCCGGTGAGTAGCCCTGGCGAACGCCTGGGCGAAAACTGTCCACCCACCCCGAGCACAACCCGTCCACAGCCCCCACGCAGGAACAGCACAGAGACTTTTTCTTCCCCCACGTTCTCTCCCCCCACGCTGAGTTCCGCACCCTGAGACGAGTTGGAGCACCCATGCCCCAGCACGTACCGCCGCCGCTGCGCACCGAGCTCCCCCGGCCGCAGCAGCACCCTTCGGCGCTCCCCCCACCCCCGCGCCGAATCGTTTTCCTCGCCCATCGGGACCTCGGCAATCCGGCGGCCGGCGGCTCCGAACTGCTCGTCGACCGGCTGGCCGAGGGCCTGACCCGGCTGGGCCACCAGGTCACGCTGCTGTGCGGCGGCCCCGCGGCCTATCGGGACTACCGAGTCGTCTCGGCGGGCGGCGCCTACGGCCACTATCTGCGCGCCCGCTCCGCCTTCGCCCGTCAGGTCGGTGACTGCGACCTGCTGGTCGAGGTGTGCAACGGCATGCCCTACCTCGCGCCCATGTGGCATCGCGGCCCGACGCTGTGCCTGGTCAACCACGTACACACCGATCTGTGGCCGATGCGCTTCGGCGGTCCGCTCGCCCCCGCCGCCCGCATCGGCCGAAGACTCGAGCACTGGGCGCTGACCGGGGCCCAGGCCCGCAGCCTGATGGTGGCCGTCTCCCCCTCCACGGCCCACGCCCTGCGTGCGATCGGCGTGGAACGCGAACGCATCCGGGTCGTGCACAACGGCGTGGAGGAACCGGGTCCGCGGGCGGACCGCTCGCCCGAGCCACTGTTCCTGGCGGTGGGCCGGCTCGTCGAGTACAAGCGCATCGACCTGCTGCTACGGCTGTGGGAGCGGGTCCGGCCGGTCACCGGCGGCCGGCTGCTGATCGTCGGCGACGGCCCGGAACGCGAGCGGCTGGAGCGGCTCGCGGGCCCGGACGTGGAGTTCACCGGCCATGTCTCCGACGCCGAGAAACACCGACTGCTGTGCGCGGCCTGGCTGCTGGTCCATCCCTCGGCGGTGGAGGGCTGGGGCCTGGTCGTGACCGAGGCGGCCACCCGTGAGACGCCGACGATCGCCTTCGACGTGCCCGGTCTCCGGGACTCGGTGATCGACGGCGAGACCGGCGTCCTCGCCCACGGCGAGTCGTCCTTCGCCGCCGCCTGGTGCACGCTTGCGCTGTCCGCGCACCGCCGGGAGCTGATGGGCAAGGCGGCCCGTGAACACGCGGCGCGCTACCGATGGGATCGGACGGTCCGGCAGTTCCGCGCAGTTGCGGCGGAGGCGGTGAGGGGCTGGGAGCCGTGACCGGCACCGGCCTCAAGGACCCGTCGATACGCCGGTCCCTCGCCCTCTTCCGCGCCTTCCTCCACGAGCAGGACGACCCCGAGGCCTGCTACGCGCTGCTCGCCCGGGACGCCGCCGACCAGGTCGAGGCCTACGACGGTCCCCTCGCCGGCCGCACCGTCGTGGACGTCGGCGGCGGCAGCGGCCACTTCACCGAGGAGTTCCGGCGCCGCGGCGCCGAGGACTACCTGTTCGAACCGGACGTACGCGAGCTGGGCGAGAAGCCGCCCGACGGGACGGTCATCGCGGACGGCTATCTGCTGCCGCTGTACGACGGGGTCGCCGACGTCACCTTCTCCTCCAACGTCCTGGAGCACGTGGCCGATCCGCAGACGTTCCTCAGCGAGCTGGCGCGGGTGACCCGGCCCGGCGGGCTGATCTACGTGTCGTTCACCAACTGGCTGTCCCCGTGGGGCGGCCACGAGTGGGCGCCCTGGCACTACCTCGGCGCCGAACGGGCCCGCGCCCGCTACCGCCGCCGTACCGGCAAGGACGCCAAGCACACCCTCGGCGAGAACCTGTTCGCCGTGCACATCGGCCCCACCCTGCGGCAGGTGCGCGCCCGCGACGACGTCACGGTCGTCACGGCGCGCTCCCGCTACTGGCCGTTCCTCACGGAGGCCGTCGTCAAGGTCCCCGGCCTCCGTGAGCTGGCCACCTGGAACCTCCTCCTCATCCTCCGGCGGTGTCCCCCATGACGACCACGGTCCAGGCCCCTCCTCCGGCAGCCGTCCCCACCACCGCGACCACCGCGGGCCCCCCGGAGGGTCCGCGGTCGCGGCGCTGGCTGCTGGGGTTCTGGGCCGTGGTCCTCGTGCTGTTCCTGGCCGTGCAGCCGGGCCGGCAGACCTTCGACACCAAGCTCGGGGTGACCGTCGACCCCGGGCAGTTCCTCGCCGATCTCGGCCAGCTGTGGCACGACCGGGGCGGCTTCGGCGGCATCCAGGACCAGTACGTCGGCTATCTGTGGCCGATGCTGCCGTTCCACTGGCTGTGCCGCACGGCCGGTCTGCCGGTGTGGCTGGCGGAACGCCTGTGGATGTCGATCATCGTCGCCGTCGCCTTCTGGGGCGCCCTGCGGCTGGCGGAGCGGCTGCGCATCGGCAACGGCACGTCCCGGCTGCTCGCGGCGGTCGCGTACGCGCTGTGGCCGGTGTTCACCACCGTCGTCGGCTCGACGTCGGCGGCGGCGCTGCCCGGCGCGTTCCTGCCGTGGGTGCTGCTGCCGCTGACGAACGAGCGGTACAGCGCACGGGTCGCGGCAATCCGCTCGGCGCTGATCGTCCCGTTCATGGGGGGTGTGAACGCGGCCTCGACGCTGGCGTCCCTGCTCCCGGTGGGCCTGTACCTGCTGTCCCGCCCGCCCGGGCCACGGCAGCGCAAGCTGATCGCCTGGTGGGTGCCGGGGGTGCTGGTGGCGACCGCCTGGTGGTGGATCCCGCTGCTGCTGCTCGGCGTGTACGGCGAAAACTTCCTTCCCTATGTGGAGAGTTCGCAGACCACGACGGCCACCATGTCGGCGCCGGAGGCGCTGCGCGGCGCGGGCAACTGGGTGGCGTATCTGCACTTCGGTGAGGCGTGGCTGCCGGCCGGGTGGGCGGTGGCGTCCTCGGTGGTCGTAATCGTCTGCTCGGCGTGCGCGGCCGGGCTGGGCCTGGCCGGGCTGGCGCGCCGGGATCTGCCGGAGCGGCGGTGGCTGGTGCTGACCGTGCTGACGGCGGCGCTGATCCTGCTCGCGGGGTACGGCGGCGCGTTCGGCGCGCCCTTCCACGACACCGTGCAGGACTGGCTGAACGGCTGGCTGGCACCCTTCCGGAACATCTACAAGTTCCAGACGGGTCCGGCCCTGGCGCTGGTGCTGGGCCTGGCCCACCTGGTCGCCGTCGCCGCCGAACCGCGGGGCGCCCGCCGCGTGCCCGGCCGCCGCTTCGCACCGCTGGTCGCGGCGGTGCTGATCCTGCCGGGCCTGCTGTGGCCGTACCTCAACGGATCGATCCTCAACCCGGGCCCCTTCCAGGAGCTCCCCAAGTACTGGCAGGCCACGGCCGACTGGCTGGAGAAGTACTCCCCCGACTCGCGCGCCCTGGTCGTCCCGGCCACCGCGCACGGCATCCACACCTGGGGCTCGACCATCGACCAGCCCCTGGACGTCCTCGCCGACTCCCGCTGGGCCCAGCGGGACTACGTCCCCTTCGGCACCCCCGGCAACCGGCGCGCGATGGACGCGGTCGAGCAGGCGCTGTTGACCGGCGGCGAAGTGCCGGGCCTGGCGGACTATCTGAGCCGCGCCGGGATCCACTACGTCGTCGTACGCAACGACCTCGACCCCGACCAGATCGGTGCCGTCCCGACGACGACCGTCAAGCGCACCCTGGAGCAGTCCGGCTACCAGCGGGTGACCGGCCTCGGCCCGGTCATGACCGGCGGGCGGATCGCCGACGGCACCCCGCTCCAGGTGGAGGGCCTCTATCCCCGGCAGCGGGCGGTGGAGATCTATCAGCCGCGCGGCGAGGACGTCCCCCGGCCCGGCCAGGCCACGCTGTACCCGGTCGCCGACACGGCCGTCGTCTCCGGCGGCCCCGAGTCCCTGCTGCCGCTCGCCGCCGAACTGCGCGGCCGGGCCTCCGTCCTGACCGGCGACAACCACCCCGGGCTCGGCTCCCCGCAGCTCCAGGTCGTCGGCGACGGGCTGCGCCGCGCGGACACCCGGTTCGGGCTGGTCAACGCCAACACCTCGTACACGTACACCCGGGACGAGCGGAACGCCCCGGACGCCTACCAGGACGCGGACGAGCCTCCGCACCAGATCCTGCCGGTGACCGGCACCGGCCACCAGACGGTGGCCGAGCTGCGCGGCGCCCGCTCGGTGACGGCATCCTCGTACGGCAGCTGGTTCTTCCACCTCCCGCAGTTCGACCCGGTGAACGCCTTCGACGGCAACCCGGACACCGCCTGGACGGAGGGCTCGGACGGCACACCGAACGGGCAGTGGCTGCGCATCGGCTTCGCAGAGGAGGCCTACGACATGCCGTCGTCGTTCCGGGTCACACCGCTGCCGCAGGACAGCGTGCGGGCGGCGCCGACCCGGGTGCGGGTGGAGACCGAGCGGGGCTCCGTCACCAGCTTCCTCCAGCCGAACGGCATGACCCAGCGCATCAAGGCAGCGGCGGGCTCGACGAGTTGGATGAAGCTGACGATCGTCGACTCGGTGGAGCGCCGGGCCGGTCTGCTGGGCGCGGGCTTCGCCGAGATCACCCTGCCGGACGTACAGGTGACCCGGATGCTGCGGCTCCCGACGGACGCGTCGGAAGCGACGCCTGGTGAGCTGATCTCCCTGCATCGCACCGCCGACCCCACCGGCACGTCCCCGACCGGCACCGAGGCGGGCCTGCACCGCCGCTTCTCGACGGGCACGGCGGGAACGTACGAGGTGAAGGCGAGCGCGGTGCCGATCCCCGGCGAGGAACTCGACCGGCTGCTCTACGAGATCGCGCCCGACCAGCAGGACCGCATCACCGCGACCGCCGACTCCACGGCTCGGCTCGGCACGGGCCTGTCCGCGCGCAACCTCACCGACGGCGACCTGACGACGGCATGGATCGCGGGCGACCGCCCCACGATCCACCTGCGCTGGCCGGACAGGCAGCCGGTGAGCGAACTGGTGCTGGCCCCGGCGGGCGGCCTGTCCACCCGCCCCACAGAGGTGCACATCAGCTCCCCCGACGGCGCGGCGACCGCCGGCGTCGACGAGAACGGCTGGGTCCGCTTCCCGCCGATCACAACGGACCGCCTCGACATCACCATCACCGAAACCGCCCCCCTGACCCTCCACAACCCGGTCGTCGACGAGGACCTGCAACTCCCCGTCGGACTCACCGAGGCCTACCTCCCGGCCCTCGACCGCTACCGCACCCCGCAGCCGAAGCCCGAGCGCACCTTCTCGCTGCCGTGCGGAGAGGGACCGGTGCTGGCCGTGGACGGGAAGCTGTACCGCACGAGCGTGAAAGGAACCGTACGCGACCTGGCGGAACACCGGCCGGTCGAGGTGTCGTTGTGCCCGTCGGACGGGCTGGACCTGACCCGGGGCACCCACCGCGTCGAGGCGGGCGACGCCGGCCCGCTGGTCCTCACCGACGTCACCCTCACCCGCGGCACGGTGACCGAGCCCGTGACCTCCGGCCGCGACCTGGAGATACGGGACTGGCTGGGCGACCTGCGCGAGGTGAGCGTCGGCTCGGGCGCGGCCTCGTACCTGACGACGTACGAGAACTTCAACGACGGCTGGCGGGCCACGCTGAACGGCGACGAACTCACCCCGGTCCGGCTGGACGGCTGGCAGCAGGGCTGGCGGATCCCGGCCGGGGCGAGCGGCACGGTCAAGCTGACGTACGAGCCGTCGACGACCTACGAGGCCGCCCTCATCGGCAGCGGCGCGGGGCTGGCGGGGCTGCTGGCCCTGGTCCTGTGGCGCCGCCGCGCCCCCAACCCCGACCCGCCGCAGCCGGTGCCCGGGGCGCCAGGCTTGTGGCTGGGCACGGCGGCGCTGACGGTGGTCGGCATCGTGATCGCCGGATGGTTCGCGCTCCTGGTCCCCGCCCTGGCGGTGCTGGCGTACCGGCGGCACGCCCTGCTCGTCCCGATCGCCTTCGTGGCGCTCGCGGGCGCCGGCATCGCGGCGGCGACAGGCGCCGGGCAGCCGGTGGCGCACAGCACGGGAGCGTTCGGCCCGGCGGCCCAACTGCTCGCCCTGATCGGCCTGTTCGCGGCCCTGGTGAGCGTACGGGAGCGGAGAGCGCCGGGGACGACGGCGGTGCTGCCACCGGTGCCGGGGGCCTCCGAGCCACCGACGCAACCCCTGCCACACCGCCGACGGGGCGAACACGGGCCGCTCCCCCAGCGCGGGCCGGTCCCGCAGCCCGACGCCGGGCCGACGGTCTCCGCGCGCGGACCGGGCAACCCGCAGTTCGGCCAGGGGAGAGAGGAACGCCCATGACCGCAGTCGAACACCCGGCACACCCTGCACACCCGACCCGGCCGCCGGTCCGCATCCCGTTCCCGGTCGTGGACGAGGTGGCCCGGCACTGCCTCCAGGACGAGGAACCGGAAACCGTCCACATCGAGGTCCACCTCCCCGGCCCCCTCGACCCACCCCGCCTCCGCAAGGCCTTCACGGAGGCCCTCCAACGCCACCCCCGCATCCTGATGCGCGAGGCCCCGGGCCGCTGGTACCGCCGCCGCTACGAATGGGAACTGACGGCAGAACCGGACGTGGAGGTGGTCAGCTTTCCGCCACCGACCCGGGACGCGCTGAGGGACGCCAGAACGCGTACGCTTTCGGAGGCGCCACCCCTGTCGGTGTCGCCACCGATACGCCTGGAGGTCGTCACCACCGCAGCTGCGAGCAGCCATGCCGCCAGGGCGACGCCCGCCCACACCGCCGCAGCTGCAGGCAGTCGTGCCGCTGGGGCGGCACGGGTGGGCGATGGGGGTCCCCCCGCTCGAGCGAAGCCGAGAGTGGGGGAGGCACCCCACAACGCCGGGCAGCGCACCCACCCCACCGGCACCACCCCCGGCCCGCAGCCGCCCCCCACCCGCACCGTCCTCTTCCTCACCATCAAC
>NZ_JBQQCE010000253.1:0-13824 GCF_052245645.1 Streptomyces sp. KR55
AGGTCCTTGAGCTTGCGCTCCAGGGAGTCCAGGCGTGGCAGGGCCATGGTGTCGTCCTCCGCGGTGAGGTCCACGGTGACTGTCTCAGGACCGCTGCGCACGGGCTGGAGCGAGGGCCGTGCGCGGACGGGCAGTTGCTCCGGCGCTGATATGGCAGGCTCCGCGGAGAGCCGCTCGGCGCCCTGCTCCACGGCGGGCAGTTCCACCTGCCGGCCACCGCCGCGGCCGACGAAACCCCGGCCGTGGCCCCGGCTGATCGCCTTGAGCTGGGCCCGCTCCAGCCGCTGCTGCTCGCGCCGCCGCAGCCGGGCCTCCTCCTTCTGCCGCCTGTCCTCGCGCACCTCGTCGACCGCCTCGTCGAGGGTGCGCACGCCTTCCAGAAGCATCAGCGACCAGGCCTTGTACGTCTCGCGGGGCGCCCGCAGCCAGCGGACCACCCGGATCTGCGGCAGCGGACGCGGGACCAGTCCCTGTTCGCGCAGGGCGGCCCGGCGGGTCTGCTTCAGCGCTCGGTCGAAGAGCACGGCGGCCGACAGGGACATGCCGGCGAAGAAGTGCGGGGCACCCGCGTGGCCGGCGCCCCGGGGCGCGTGCACCCAGTTGAACCAGGCCGCGGCGCCCGCGAACGTCCATACGAGTATCCGGGAGCCGAGCGCCGCGTCACCGTGGCTGGCCTCGCGCACCGCGAGCACGGAGCAGAACATCGCCGCGCCGTCCAGGCCGAACGGCACCAGATACTCCCAGCCGCCGGAGAGGCCGAGGTTCTGCTGGCCGAAGCCGACGAGGCCGTGGAAGGACAGGGCCGCAGCGACCGCGGCGCAGCAGAACAGCAGCACATAGGAGGCCGTGCCGTAGATGGCCTCCTTGCGCCTGCGGCGCTCTTCGGCACGCTCCCACGAGTCGTCCGCGCTCGTGTCCTTCCCCGCGGCCGTCTTGCCGCGCCGGAGCACCGCCACCGCCGCCAGCATGCCCAGGAGCAGTACGGCGCCCGGAAGCAGCCAGTTCAGCGATATGTCGGTCAATCTCATCTGGGGGTCCCTTGCATTGGGATAGGGCGTAACGCCCGCCATGGTGGCCCAAACCCGCCGGTCCTCAGGGGGTTTCGGGGCAAGAGACCGCCAACGAAGTGCAAGGGGATGCCTGCGGCGGCGTTCAGCTCGAACTGCCGCTTGAGAGATGGGAGTTGAGTTCGATTAAGGAGTTGTGGGCACGGCCTCAACCGACCGCGGCCGCCGCCAGTTTGACGACCCGTTCCGCGTCGCAGGTGCGCGGACAGGTGGTGCACGTGTCCTCGGGGCGGAGGGTGTAGAACATGCAGCAGCTCGCCCGGTCCCGGGTGGGCAGCGACTCGCCGTTCGGCCCGGTCAGCTCGCGGAACGCCGCCGAACCGACGTACGGCTTCGTGGCGCCCGGCAGCAGCAGCTCCAGCTCGCGCTTCGCCCGCTCCCGCTCGCCGAGGAGATCGGCGACGTACCAGAGCCCCTCCACGATCTCGTCGGTCGCCGTGGCCCACAGCGCGCGTCCGCGTCGCCGCATGCGCGGGCCGAAGGCGGCGAGGACCGGTTCGAAGTGCTCGGCGACCGCCGCCCGCAGCTCAGCCCGCAGCGCCTCCTCGTCGGCGACCACGGTGGCGCCGGGCAGGGCGGCGGCCGGGTCGCCGGGCAGGCAGGCGAAGCCGTCCGGGCGGACCGCCAGGCGGCCCATGGAGAGGCCGGGGGTGGTCCGGTTGTACGAGACATGCGTCACGGGAAAGCGGGGGATGCGCCGGTGCAGAAACCATGGCACGGTGATCAGCAGGCAGGCCGGCCAGGCGTACCGGTGCAGGCCGAAACTTGCGACCACATCCGGGCGGGCCTGCTGTCCGTAGTCCCTCTGTACCTGTGCGTCGTCCCAGGCCAGGAAGGTGTCGAGGCCGGTCCCGCCTGCTGCGAGCGAGGCGGCGGTGATCCATCCGTCACCGCTCGGGAGGGGATCACCGGTGTCCAGCTCCACGATGGCGAGCCCGGGGAGGACCTCGGTCAGACGGGCGTACGCGTCCGCGACGGCCGAACGGGGCACAGGCATACGGGATCACCGATTCCCAGTGGGTTGAAGGTAAGCCTTACCTTACCGAACCCCAGTCCGGGTTTGAACCGGTGGCTTCTGCGCCTAAGGTGCTTGACGGACGAGTAACAAGCCGCCGTAATGACCCAAGTACCGAAACAGGTACCGAAACGTCCGGAGGAGGACCCCGTGAAGCAGGGCACGCAGGGCTCCGCCGAGACGGGCGTTCCGGAGTTTCCGGCCCCGGCGGTGCGGGTGCCGTCACAGCCCGGGGCTGCGGACGTCGACCGGGAACGGGCCGGCTCGGCCGGCGCGGTGCGCGGTGAACACACGCACAGTGAGCAGCCCATCCCGCGGCCCTTCGCCGAGCGGGCCCGGCCCGTGGTCCAGCGGGCCTCCGTGCGCGGGCAGATCCTCGACGCCCTGCGGACCGCGCTGGTGACGGCGGAGCTGCGGCCCGGCGAGGTGTACTCGGCGCCGGCGCTCGGCGAACGGTTCGGGGTGTCCGCGACACCCGTCCGGGAGGCGATGCAGCAGCTCGCCCTGGAGGGCGCCGTCGAGGTCGTGCCCAACCGCGGCTTCCGGGTGGTCCAGCGGGACGCCCGGGAACTGGCCGAACTGACCGAGGTCCGGGGGCTGATCGAGGTCCCCGTCATCCTGCGGCTGGTTCGTACGGTCCCCGCGGAACGCTGGGCGGAGCTCAGGCCGACGGCCGAGGCAACGGTCCGCGCGGCGTCGTCCGGCTGCCGGGCGACGTACGCGGAGGCCGACCGGGCCTTTCACCGGGCCGTGCTGTCGCTCGCGGGGAACGAGCAGTTGGTGCGCATCGCCGACGACCTGCACCGCCGGACGCAGTGGCCGCTGGTGGGAGCCGCGGCCTCCCCCGGCCGTTCGGACCTGGTCGCCGATGCGGCCGAGCACGCGGCCCTGCTGGACGCCCTGATCGCCCGGGACCTGGACGCCGTACGGGCACTGGTGCGGGCGCACTTCGCCGGTACGCGGTGAGAGCGCGGCGGCACCGGGCCGCGCGGCCCACCCACGTTCGGCGCCCCGCCTCCGCCTACGCCGTCGCCGCCGGCGGTGCCAACCGCGGCTCCAGCCACGTCGGTACGCCCCCGAGCAGCCGGAACAGCCGACGGGCCTCCTCCCGCAGCCGGGACGCCTCCGGCTCCGTCTCCGCGTCGGCCAGGGACACCAGCGCCGGCGCCGTACCGACCAGGTAGCCCAACTCCTCCCGGATCCGCAGGGACTCGGCGAAGCCGTTCCGGGCCTCGGCCAACTCCCCCTCCCGCAGGGCGAGTCCGGCAAGGTGCCGCCATGTGAAGGAGAGCAGCAACGCGTCGGCATGCGCCGCCGCCCCCGCATGCGCCCGCCGGTACGCCGCCCGCGCGGCCTGCGGCGAGTGCGCCAGGTTCTCGGCGAGCAGCCCGCGCCGGAAGTCCAGCAGCGCCCGCCCCGCGGCCCCCGGAGGGATCAGTGCTGCCGCCCGCCCCAGCGCGGCCCGCGCCTCGTCGGCCCGGTCCCGCACCCCGTGCAGCGTGGCCGCGTAGGCAAGCTGCCCGCGTTCACAAGCGGCCGCCCCCCGCTCCTCGTCGGTGTGGGCCAGCGCCTCCGCCGTCCGCAGCGCGTCCTCGGCCTCCTCCCACCCCTGCTCGGTGTACAGGCACCGTTCGACCAGCAGCGCGGCCCGCTGGAGCGCTGCGGCCGCGGTGGTCGGCGGCAGCAGGGCCGCCGCGTCGGCCCAGCACGCCCGCGAGCGCAACCGCCATACCGCGGTCTGGAGGGGATCGTCGTCTGAGGTCGTTCCGGTACCAGACATGGCGGTATGCGCCACGTTGCCCTCCCCGAGCACGCCATTGAGCTGTTGAGTGGTGGCCGCATTTCAGCACCAATTCAGCTGCCCGGCCAAGGGGGTGGGTGAAGGATTTCACAAAGTCGTGGGCTCCTCGGGCCCTTCGGGTTTCAGCTCATCCGCAACGCCAGGAAGAAATCGAGCTTGTCCTCCAGGCGGGACAGGTCGCGGCTCGTCAACTGCTCGATTCGTCCGACCCGGTAGCGCAGTGTGTTGACGTGCAGGTGCAGGCGGGACGCGCAGCGCGTCCAGGAGCCGTCGCACTCCAGGAACGCTTCCAAGGTCGGGATCAGTTCGGCGCGGTGCCGGCGGTCGTAGTCACGCAGCGGGTCCAGGAGGCGGGCGGTGAAGGCGCGGCGTACGTCGTCGGGGACGAAGGGGAGCAGCAGGACGTGCGAGGCCAGCTCGTGGTG
Source organism: Streptomyces sp. KR55 (assembly GCF_052245645.1). Classification (NCBI taxonomy): domain Bacteria; kingdom Bacillati; phylum Actinomycetota; class Actinomycetes; order Kitasatosporales; family Streptomycetaceae; genus Streptomyces; species Streptomyces sp. KR55. The sequence continues at coordinate 4,309 of NZ_JBQQCE010000253.1, forward strand.
GCCGGCCGCGCAGACCCGGCCCGGGCGGGCCGCCGCCACCCGGCGGGCGTGCCGGGCCTCCTCCAGCGCCCCGCGCAGGCCCTCGGCCGAGTGGACCGCCGCGCTGACGCCGAGCGTGAACCGGCCGTCGTCGTCGAGGCCCGCCGACAGGGGGTCGCGTACGGAGGCCAGGAGCGCGTCCGCCAGGACGCCGGTCTCGGAGCCGTCGTGCTCCGTCGACACCGCCGGGAGGGGGACGAGCGCGATCGCCTCGTCGCCCGTGTGCGCCACGGCTATGCGGTCGGACGGCTCGGGGCCGGTGGCTAGCGGGTCGACCAGGATCTCCTCCAGGAGGGACTGCGCCACCGGGCCGGCCTCGATCCGGTCACCGTCCCACTCGACCCGTGCGACGACCACCTGCCAGTGCGGGGCGGTGCCGAGGCCGGGCAGCAGGACCGGAGCGGCGACGCGCAGGCGGGCGGCGATCTCGGCGGGTGCGGCGCCTGTCTGGACCAGTTCCAGCACCTCCTGGGCCAGCCGTCGCCGTACCGTGCGGGCCGCGTCCCGGCGGTCCCGTTCGACCGCGATCAGCTGGGTGACGCCGTGCAGCAGGTCGAGCCGCTCCTCCGCCCAGTCACCGGCGTCCGCCTCCACGGCGAGCAGCCAGTCGGAGAGCACCGTCTCGCGCACGTCCCGGGAGCCCTGCGGGGAGCGGCCGCTGCTGCGGATGGGGAAGAGGGAGTACGTCGTGCTGCCGAGGATCATCCGGTGCGGGCCGCGGCGGCCGGTGCGGGCGGCCGCCAGGTGCTCGGCCGCCAGCTTCGCGCACGCCTCCGCGGGCAGCCCCGGCCCCCCGGCCTTCGGGCCGGCGATCAGCCGTCCCGTCGGAGACAGCACCCAGGCACGCAGGTCCAGGTCCGAGCCGAGCAGGTCCAGGACCACGTCCGGTCCACCACCCGCCGGGCCCGAGGTCATCATCCGCCGGTGCCGGTCCACCACGGCCGCCAGGTCCCCGGCACGCTCGCCGGAGACCTGCCGTACGACGTGCTCGGTGATCGTCGCGAAGGCCACCGACTCGTGCACGGCGAAGAGGGGGAGCCGGTGCCGGGCACAGGCCTGGACGAGGTCCTCGGGCACATCGCCCAGCTCGGCCTCACCGGCCGCGAGGGCGGCCACGCCGGCCTGCACCAGGATCCGTACGAAAGGCTCCGAGTCGGCGGCGCCCCGGCGCCAGGCCAGGCCCGTCAGCACCAGCTCACCACCGGAGAGGTAACGGCTGGGGTCCCGCAGGTCGGTGGTCATCACGCCCCGCACGGTGCGGTCCAGCTCGTCCTCGCCGCCGAGCAGCTTGAGGCCCAGCGCGTCGGTGTCCAGCAGTGCGCGCAGCCGCATTCTCGTCGCCGCCGTTCTTTGTCTCGAAAACTACGATGGATCTTGACGGGTCCGCCGGTGAGAGGCCCGTTCGGTGGGCGGTTGAGCGGTGCTCGCCGTCTCCCGTGCTGTGTCCCTGGTCACGTGACTGTTCCTGCACGTTTCCACAGGAAAACCAGGAGGTTACTGATGACCTCCATTCATACGAATCTACAAGATGACTGCCCTGGCCAGCCAACTCCTTCATGGTTTCGGTGACTGACCCTGCCGGAGTACGGCGCTGTGTACTGACGTCAATCCGCGTTAAGAGCACATGAACGAGCCGGGCCCGCCGCACACGGATTGGCTCAATCTGTACGACTCACGAGACGAAGAAGAGAGCCGGTCATGGACTTCCTTCGCCCCGCCAGCTGGGAGGAGGCGCTCGCCGCGAAGGCCGAGCACCCCACCGCTGTGCCGATTGCGGGCGGCACCGATGTGATGGTCGAGATCAACTTCGACCACCGCCGGCCCGAGTACCTCATGGACCTCAACCGCATCGGCGACCTCTCCGAGTGGGAGGTCGGCGAGGACTCCGTGCGCCTGGGTGCCTCCGTCCCGTACTCCCAGATCATGGAGAGCCTGCGCGCCGAGCTGCCGGGCCTCGCCCTCGCCTCGCACACGGTCGCCTCCCCGCAGATCCGCAACCGCGGCGGCGTCGGCGGCAACCTCGGCACCGCCTCCCCGGCCGGCGACGCCCACCCCGCCCTGCTCGCGGCCGGCGCCGAGGTCGAGGTCGAGTCGGTGCGCGGCACCCGCCTGATCCCCATCGACGAGTTCTACCAGGGCGTCAAGCGGAACGCCCTGGCGCCCGACGAGCTGATCCGCGCCGTGCACATCAAGAAGGCCGACGGGCCGCAGCAGTTCTCGAAGGTGGGCACGCGCAACGCGATGGTCATCGCCGTGTGTGCCTTCGGGCTCGCGCTGCATCCGCAGACGCGGACCGTCCGTACGGGGATCGGCTCGGCCGCCCCGACGCCCATCCGGGCCAGGGCCGCCGAGGAGTTCCTGAACGCGGCGCTCGAAGAGGGCGGCTTCTGGGACAACGGAAAGATCATCACCCCGTCGGTCGCCAAGCAGTTCGCGGACCTGTGTTCCGCCGCCTGCAACCCGATCGACGACGTCCGGGGCACCGCGAGCTACCGCCGCCACGCGGTGGGCGTGATGGCCCGCCGGACGCTCACCTGGACCTGGGAGTCGTACCGCGGCACCGCCGCACGCACGGAGGGAGTCGCGTAATGCGCGTCAGTTTCACGGTCAACGGCCGCCCGCAGGAAGCCGACGACGTGTGGGAGGGCGAGTCCCTGCTGTACGTGCTGCGCGAGCGGCTCGGCCTGCCCGGTTCGAAGAACGCCTGCGAACAGGGCGAGTGCGGGTCGTGCACGGTCCGGCTGGACGGCGTGCCGGTGTGTTCGTGTCTGGTCGCCGCCGGTCAGGTGGAGGGCCGCGAGGTCGTCACCGTGGAGGGCCTGGCGGAGTATGCCCGGCAGCGGACCTGTGGTTCCGAAGAATGTGACACTTCTGCGGAATGTGGCACATCTTTGGACGAGGCCAAGGGATGGCAGGCCAGGCCCTCCGACTCCCAGACCGGCGAGGGCACCCGACTCTCCCCGATCCAGCAGGCGTTCATCGACGCCGGTGCCGTCCAGTGCGGCTTCTGTACCCCCGGCCTGCTCGTCGCCGCCGACGAGATGCTGGAGCGCAACCCGAACCCGACCGACGCGGACATCCGCGAGGCGCTCTCGGGCAACCTGTGCCGCTGCACCGGCTACGAGAAGATCATGGACGCGGTCCGCCTGGCGGCCGCCCGGCAGGGAGAGGCGGTCTGACGATGCCCACCAACGGCGCACCCACGAAGATCACCCAGGGCTCCCAGACCAAGGGCGGCATCGGCGAGTCCACGCTCCGCCCGGACGGCACCCTCAAGGTCACCGGCGAGTTCGCGTACTCGTCCGACATGTGGCACGAGGACATGCTCTGGGGCCAGATCCTGCGCTCCACCGTCGCCCACGCCGAGATCGTGTCCATCGACACGAGCGAGGCCCTCGCGACACCGGGCGTCTACGCCGTCATGACGTACGACGACCTGCCGACCGAGGTGAAGAACTACGGCCTGGAGATCCAGGACACCCCGGTGCTCGCCCACGGCAAGGTACGCCACCACGGCGAGCCCGTCGCGATCGTCGCCGCCGACCACCCGGAGACCGCCCGTCGCGCCGCCGCGAAGATCAGGGTGGAGTACAAGGAGCTTCCGGTCGTCACCGACGAGGCGTCCGCGCTCGCGCCGGACGCGATCCTCGTCCACGAGAACCGCGACGACCACCACATCGGCCACGTCCCGCACCCGAACATCGTGCACCGCCAGCCGATCGTCCGAGGGGACGTCCGGGCGGCCCGGGAGCGCGCCGACGTCATCGTCGAGGGCGAGTACACCTTCGGCATGCAGGACCAGGCCGGCCTCGCGGTCCCCGACGAGGACGGCGGCGTCCACCTCTACATCGCCACCCAGTGGCTGCACTCCGACCTGCGCCAGATCGCGCCCGTGCTCGGCCTGGCCGAGAACAAGGTGCGTATGACGCTGGCCGGCGTCGGCGGTGCTTTCGGCGGACGCGAGGACCTGTCGATGCAGATCCACGCCTGCCTGCTCGCCCTGCGCACCGGCAAGCCCGTCAAGATCGTCTACAACCGCTTCGAGTCCTTCTTCGGACACGTCCACCGCCACCCGGCGAAGCTCCACTACGAGCACGGGGCGACGAAGGACGGCAAGCTCACCCACGTGAAGTGCCGCATCGTGCTCGACGGCGGTGCGTACGCCTCCGCCTCCCCGGCGGTCGTCGGCAACGCCGCCTCCCTCGGCATCGGGCCGTACGTCGTCGACGACGTCGAGATCGAGGCCCTCGCCCTCTACACCAACAACCCGCCGTGCGGGGCGATGCGCGGCTTCGGCGCGGTCCAGGCGTGCTTCGCCTACGAGGCGCAGATGGACAAGGTGGCCAAGCAACTCGGCATGGACCCGGTGGAGTTCCGGCAGCTCAACGCCATGGAGCAGGGCGCGATCATGCCGACCGGGCAGCCGGTCGACTCCCCGGCCCCCGTCGCCGAACTCCTGCGCCGCGTCAAGGCGATGCCGATGCCGCCGGAGCGCGAGTGGGAGAGCTCCGAGGGCGTGGACGTACGGCAGCTGCCCGGCGGTCTGTCCAACACCACGCACGGTGAAGGCGTCGTACGCGGTGTCGGCTACGCGGTCGGCATCAAGAACGTCGGCTTCTCCGAGGGCTTCGACGACTACTCCACCGCCAGGGTGCGCATGGAGGTCGTGGGCGGAGAGCCCGTCGCCACCGTGCACACGGCCATGGCGGAGGTCGGCCAGGGCGGCGTCACCGTCCACGCGCAGATCGCCCGCACCGAGCTGGGCGTCACCCAGGTGACCATCCACCCGGCGGACACGCAGGTGGGCAGCGCCGGTTCGACGTCGGCTTCGCGGCAGACGTACGTCACGGGTGGCGCGGTGAAGAACGCCTGCGAGCTCGTCCGTGAGAAGGTCCTGGGCATCGGCCGCCGTAAGTTCGGTCCGTACCACCCGGCCTGGGCGACGGCGGAGCTGTTGCTCGAGGGCGGCAAGGTCCTCACCGACGGCGGCGAGGTACTGGCCGACCTGGTGGACGTCCTCGAGGACGAGGCCGTGGAGGTCGAGGAGGAGTGGCGGCACCGTCCGACCGAGGCCTTCGACCTGCGCACCGGCCAGGGCAACGGCCACGTCCAGTACTCCTTCGCCGCGCACCGCGCCGTCGTCGAGGTCGACACCGAGCTCGGCCTGGTCAAGGTGATCGAGCTGGCCTGCGCCCAGGACGTCGGCAAGGCACTCAACCCGCTGTCCGTCATCGGCCAGATCCAGGGCGGTACGACCCAGGGCCTGGGCGTGGCGGTGATGGAGGAGATCATCGTCGACCCGAAGACGGCCAAGGTCAGGAACCCCTCCTTCACGGACTACCTGATCCCCACCATCCTCGACACCCCGACCATCCCGGTCGACGTCCTCGAACTCGCCGACACCCACGCCCCGTACGGCCTCCGAGGCATCGGCGAGGCCCCCACGCTGTCGTCAACTCCGGCGGTCCTCGCGGCGATCCGCAACGCGACGGGCCTGGAGCTGAACAGGACGCCGGTACGCCCCGAACACCTGACGGGCACCGCGTAGGGCTTGGGCGACGTGCGCCGCAACACGCGGCCACGTCGCAATGCCGCCCGCCGCCGCTGCGGGCAGTCGTGCCGCTGGGCGGCACGGGTGGGCGCAGCGGCCCCCGACGCCGGGCCACAGCTCAACCACGGCCACCCCGGCGCCGGTCAGCAAGTCCAGTACCACGTTCGTCTCGGGCCGTCCCCCGGGTCGTGCACATCCCAACCCCCTATGAACCTTGGGAGACGGCACCATGACCCACCAGTCAGTGCAGCCCAGGACCACAGCCGAAGACGCAGGCGAAGGCACCCGCGTCCCGGCCGGCAGGTCCTGGCTGGACCGGTACTTCCACATATCCCACCGAGGATCCACGCTCGCGCGCGAAGTCCGCGGCGGCATCACCACCTTCATGGCGATGGCGTACATCCTCCTCCTCAACCCCCTGATCCTGTCCGGCAAGGACGCCGCCGGGGACACGCTCGCCCAGCAGGCCCTGATCACCGCGACCGCATTCGCGGCGGCCCTCACCACACTGCTGATGGGCCTCTTCGGCAAGGTCCCCCTCGCACTCGCCGCCGGCCTCTCCGTCTCCGGAGTCCTCGCCTCCCAGGTCGCCCCCCAGATGACCTGGCCGCAGGCGATGGGCATGTGCGTGATGTACGGCGTGGTCATCATGCTGCTGGTCGTCACCGGCCTACGCGAGATGATCATGAACGCGATCCCGCTGCCGCTGAAGCACGCGATCACCATGGGCATCGGTCTCTTCGTCGCCCTGATCGGCTTCTACAAGGCCGGCTTCGTGCACCAGGGCGAGGCGACCCCGGTCACCCTCGGCCCGGCCGGTGAACTCGCCGGCTGGCCGGTCCTGCTCTTCGCCGTGACCCTGCTCGCGATCTTCATGCTCCAGGCGCGCGGCATCCCCGGCGCGATCCTGATCGGCATCGTCGGCGGCACCCTGCTCGCCGTACTCCTCAACGCGCTGGACGTCATCGATCCCGGGCAGTGGGCGAGCGGTGCCCCCGAACTGCATGGCAGCGCGGTCTCGATGCCGGACTTCTCGATCTTCGGCAACGTCGAGTTCGGCGGCTGGGGCGAGGTCGGCGCGATGACCGTCGGCATGATCGTGTTCACGCTCGTGCTGGCCGGTTTCTTCGACGCCATGGCGACGATCATCGGCGTCGGCACCGAGGCCAAGCTGGCGGACGCGCAGGGCCGGATGCCGGGTCTGTCGAAGGCGCTGTTCATCGACGGCGCGGGCGGCGCGATCGGCGGCGTCTCGGGCGCCTCGGGTCAGACGGTGTTCGTGGAGTCGGCGACCGGTGTCGGCGAGGGCGCCCGTACGGGCCTGTCGTCCGTGGTGACCGGTCTGTTCTTCGCGGCCTGCCTTTTCTTCACCCCGCTGACGGCGATCGTGCCGGGTGAGGTCGCGGCTGCCGCCCTGGTGGTGATCGGCGCCATGATGATGATGAACGCCCGGCACGTGGACTGGTCCGACCGCGCCACCGCGATCCCGGTCTTCCTGACCGTCGTGATCATGCCGTTCACGTACTCGATCACCGCGGGTGTCGCCGCCGGTGTCATCTCGTACGTCGCCATCAAGGTCGCCCAGGGCAAGGCACGTGAGATCGGCGCCTTCATGTGGGCGCTGACCGTGATCTTCGTCGTCTACTTCGCCCTCAACCCGATCGAGAGCTGGCTGGGCGTGCACTAGACACGTCTGTTGATCCCCCTCCGCTGTCTGATCCCCCTCCACACAACCGCTGCCAAGGAGACCGAGAGATGCTGGACATCGCCGAAGAGCTGCACCGGTGGGTCGAGCAGGGACGCGACTTCGCGGTGGCCACCGTGGTGGCCGTCGGCGGCAGCGCCCCGCGTCAGCCCGGCGCCGCCCTCGCAGTGGACGCCGACGGCACGGCGATCGGTTCGGTCTCCGGCGGGTGTGTGGAGGGGGCGGTCTACGAGCTGTGCGGGCAGGCGTTGCAGGACGGTGAGCCGGTCCTGGAGCGCTTCGGCTACAGCGACGAGGACGCCTTCGCCGTCGGGCTGACCTGCGGCGGCATCATCGACATCCTGGTCACACCGGTACGGGCGGGCGATCCCGTCCGGCCGGTGTTCGCATCCGCACTGTCCGCCGCCGCGCGAGGGGAGGCGGCGGCGGTGGCGCGGATCGTGACCGGCCCGGCGGAGCTGACGGGCCGTGCGCTGCTGGTCCGCCCCGACGGCTCGTACGACGGCGGCTTCGGCGCCCACCCGGAACTGGACCGCACGGTCGCGGCCGAGGCGGGCGCCTTCCTGGAGGCCGGCCGCACCGGCACCCTGGAGATCGGAGAGCAGGGCTCTCGCTGTGGAGCACCGCTCACGGTTCTGGTCGAGTCGTCGGTCCCCGCCCCCCGGATGATCGTCTTCGGGGCGATCGACTTCGCGTCGGCACTGGTCCGCATCGGCAAGTTCCTCGGCTACCACGTCACGGTGTGCGACGCCCGCCCCGTCTTCGCGACCCGCACCCGCTTCCCCGAGGCCGACGAGATCGTCGTCGAGTGGCCCCACACGTACCTGGAGCGCACCGACGTGGACGCCCGCACGGTCCTGTGCGTCCTCACCCACGACGCCAAGTTCGACGTACCCCTGCTGAAGCTCGCGCTGCGCCTGCCGGTGGCGTACGTCGGCGCGATGGGCTCCCGCCGCACCCACCTGGACCGCACCGCACGCCTGCGCGAAGTCGGCGTCACCGAGCTGGAGTTGGCGCGCCTGCGCTCACCCATCGGTCTCGACCTGGGCGCCCGTACACCGGAGGAGACGGCCCTGTCCATCGCGTCGGAGATCGTCGCCGACCGGCGCGGCGGCAGCGGGGTTTCACTGACCGGCGCGCACACCCCGATCCACCACGACGTGCCGTCGGCGTCGGCGGGGCGGATCGGGTCGATGGCCTGAGCGGCCGTCCGGCCGGCGCCCTGACCGGCCGTCGGACGCCGTCACGGCCGCCGCAGCAGCCGGTTCACCGCCCGGCCGAACACCGCACGTGCCGCCTGCTCCAGGACCGGGTCGAACATGCCGGGCAGGAGGCGGAGCCGGAGTTCCTCCCGCCAGAGCACGCGCGTACGGCCGCCGGGGCCCGGACGGACCTCGATCTCCGCCCAGCCCCGCACGACCCGGCCGCGTTTCTCCAGACGGCACAGGCCGGGGGTGTCGTCGGTCGGCGGCTGCCAGACCGTGACCTCCATCCGGTCGGCGAAGGCGAACGGGCCGATGCCGGAGCGGGCGACGAGGACCGTGCCCTCGTGTGTCGGCGGGGGCGTGGTCACAGTGACGCGGGTCATCGGGACCACCTCGCCGTGGCGGGGCCAGTCGGTGAGCCGGTGCCACGCCTCGGGCAGGGGGAGGGGCGCTGTGCGTTCGAGGAGGAAGGTGGCCACGGGAGGATCCTAGGCAGACCGACCCGGGAACATTTCCGACGCTTCAGCGCAGGTAGTTGACGAGCTGTGGCTCACGAACGGGCCGTCGGCGGTGAAGGCGAGCTCCGCGAAGCGTTCGGCCATGCGGCGATGGGTGGCGGCGTCCGGGTGGAGTTCATCCGGCAGGGGGAGTTCGGCGTGGTCGGCCTCGCCGTAGAGTGCGCGCCCGTCGAGGTGGTGCAGGTTCGGGTCGTCGGCCGATCGCTGCTCCACGATCCGGGCCAGCTCGTCCCGGATGACGCCCAGCGTGAGTTTCCCGCTCGCGCGCTCCGCCGGGTCGCCCGCGGCCCGGAACCGCAGTCGCCCGGCGCTGAGGGCGGTGAAGTCCGGGGTGCTGGGACCGGGCGTGTCCTCGTGGATGGGGCACAGGATGGGCGAGACGACCAGCAGCGGCGTGGTGGGGTGGCCGTCGGCGGTGAAGGCGAGCTCCGCGAAGCGTTCGGCCATGCGGCGATGGGTGGCGGCGTCCGGGTGGAGTTCATCCGGCAGGGGGAGTTC
>NZ_JBQQCE010000254.1:0-13720 GCF_052245645.1 Streptomyces sp. KR55
CGGTGCTTCAGTGGGGAGCTGAAGGGACGGCCGCGTCCGCAAGGGCTGCGCAGCCCTTGCGGACGCGGCCGTCCCTTCAGCTCCCCACTGAAGCACCGCACGGTGCCTGGCCAAGGAAGTGTGTGTGACCACTACGACCCTCACCGCCGGCCGATGGACGCGCGCCGAACGCCTGCGCATCACGGGCATCGTCGGCGTCATCGCCGCCCTGCACGTCATCGGCTGGTCCGTCTACCTCTTCTATGCCGACGACCCGGCCGCTGCCGGCGCCTTCGCCGGAGCCGGAACGCTCGCCTACACCCTCGGCATGAGACACGCCTTCGACGCCGACCACATCGCCGCCATCGACGACACGACCCGGCTGATGCTGCAACGGGGTCGCAGACCCGTCGGGGTCGGCTTCTTCTTCGCCATGGGTCACTCCACGGTGGTCCTCGCCCTGGCCCTCGTCGTGGCTCTCGCCGCCGGCGCCACAGGTGCGGGCGTAGACACCTTCCGCCAGGTCGGCGGCCTGGTCTCCCGGATCGTCGCCGTCGTGTTCCTGCTGCTGGTCGCCGGACTCAACATCGTCGTCCTGGCCGGTGTTCTCGGTCTGTGGCGCCACCTGGCCGAGGGCCGACTCGACCGGCGCGAACTCGAACTGCGGCTCCTCGACCGAGGTCTCCTCAACCGGATGTTCGGCCGTCGCACCCGCGGTCTCATCCGCTCGTCGTGGCACATGTACCCGGTGGGCATGCTTTTCGGGCTCGGCCTGGAGACCGCCAGCGAGGTCACCCTGCTCACGCTGTCCGCCGGCACCGCCTCCCACGGACCGGAGCTCCCTGTCCTCGCCATACTGTCTCTGCCGCTACTGTTCGCCGCCGGGATGAGCGCCTTCGACACCGCGGACAGCATGCTGATGACACGCGCGTACTCCTGGGCCTACCGCAGCCCGGCCCGCAGGCTCTACTACAACATCGCTACCACCGGCATGACGGTGGTGGTCGCCGCCTTCATCGCCAGCGTCTACGTCGCCGATTTCGTCGTCGACACCACGGGAGCACGGGGCCCGCTCGCCGCCTACGCGTCGCTTGCCGACCACTTCGAACTGCTCGGCTACGCAGTCGTCGCCATATTCGTGGTCGCCTGGCTCGCCGCGGCCGCCGTATGGCGTTGTCGCGGACTCGCCGACAAGTACGGCGACCGTTGAGGCGTCGCGCTGACTGTCATACCGACGGCGCATGGGGGCATCACGGCTTTCTACTGTTCAGCCGCCTCCGCCTGCCCGCAGGATGTCCCCCATCAATCGATGTCACGTAGCAGTGCGCGGGCCGGTTCGTGCTCGCGCGGTTCGGGCTCGGTGCCGTCCGTACAGGGAAGGAACGATGGTTTCCACAGCAACAGTACTGGCCGAGTGGGCCGCACAGCTCCGTCCTACCGATGAGGACCTCGCACTCGCGCAGCGCGCCCTTCTCGACACCGCCGCCGTCGCACTGGCGGCGCGCGACGAGGCCATCGTGCCCGTCGTCTCCTTCATGCCGGATGCGGCACGGTGGGCGGCCATCGGGCATGTGCTGGACTTCGACGACCTACACACCGAATCGACGACCCACATCAGCGTGGTCGTGGTTCCCGCCGTGCTCGCCGCAGGTGGTGACGCACGCGCGTATCTGGCGGGCGCCGGGGTGATGGCCCGTCTGGGTACCCTGCTGGGCTGGCCGCACTACTCCTCGGGCTGGCACGCCACATGCACGGCGGGCGCGCCGGCCGCCGCGGTGGCGGCCGGGGTGGCGATGGGCCTGTCCGTACCGCAGCTGGCCAACGCCATGGCCTTGGCCGTTCCCGCCGCCTGCGGCGTCCAGCAGGCCTTCGGCACGCAGGGGAAGTCACTGCAGGTGGGTTTCGCCGCACAGGCGGGAGTCCGGGCAGCCCGGCTCTCCCGCGCAGGTGCCACGGCGGCTCCGAAGGCCCTTGACGCCTGGATCTCCCTGGTCGGGGGGCGCCCGGATGCCCTGGATCCGGGCGGGCCGGCGGTGCCGGGCGGGTTGGCGATCAAGGTCTTCCCATGCTGCTACGCGATGCAGCGGCCGATCGCCGCCGTGCGTGCGGTGCTGGACCAGGTGCGCGGGCCGGTGGATCGGGTGCTTGTGCGCACCTCGAAGGCGTCCGTGCATCCACTGATCCACGACCGTCCCCGTACCGGTCTGGAAGGCAAGTTCAGCCTTCCCTATGCAATCGCGACCGCGTTGCTGGACCCGTATCCGGGCTTCGAGAGCTTCACTGACGACGCGGTGAACCGCGCCGAGGCCCGGTCGCTCGTCGAGCGGGTCGTGGCCGAGTACGAACCGGGCGGGGACGGACTGCTCACCGGTGAGGTCGACATCGAGATCCGGCGCGCCGACGGAGCGTGCGTGCGGAGCCGGCTCTCGGCTCCTCCGGGAGCGCCGACACGACCCCCCACCGACGCGGAGTTCACCGACAAGCTCGGCGCGTGTGGAGCGGACGTTCCCGCCCTGCTCGCCGACGCGACGTGGCAGTCGGTCGGCGAGCTGTTCAGGCGAGTGTTCCCCCGCAACGCGCAAGCCGACGCCTGACCGCCCCTGTACCCGTCCCGCCTCCCAGTCTAGGTCCGGACCGGCGGATACTCATGAGACAGCGCCCTGGGCCTCACCACCGCCCGGAACGCCGCCCCCGGATGTCAGCAGCTGCGCGGAGGGCCACCTGCCCTCCCGCACCGCAGCCCGGACCTGACGTGCCAGCTCTCGCGCCACCACGGCGACGGCGGGCGGTGTGCGCCCCGCTCGCGGCGTCGCGAGAACGATCGAGCGCCATACGTCCGGTTCTCCGAGTGGCGCGGCGCTCAGAGTGCCGTCGGTGACATCTTCGGCGATGCCCACGCCAGGCAGGATGGTCCAACCGTGACCGGCGAGCACCAGTTGCTTCTGCACCCGCAGCGAGTTGGTCTGGAGGACGATGTCCATCCCGGCCTCGGCACGTGCGGCGGCCTCGTCGATCAGGGTCCGCAGCGCGTGCCCGGACGCGGGCATCACCATGGGGTGGGCGGCTGCCTGGGCGAAGGGCACGGGGCGATCCGCGCGCAGCCCCTCCGAGTCCGGCGCCACCACCCACAGTTGCTCCCGCACCAACGGATGAGCGTTGAGGGAGGGACTGCTGGCCAGGTTGTACAGCAGGCTCAGATCGAGGTCCCCGTCGTCGAGCCACTGCTGCAGATGTCCGGAGTACGCGGTCATCAGGCGGAGCTCGATGCCCGGTTGTTCCCGTGCGAGTACGGCCACCAGCGGTTCCGTGAGCAGGTCCGCCGCGCTTTCGAGCAGGCCGACGGTCACGATCCCGGTCACTGCGCCAGGAGTCGGTTGCACTTCGGCGCGAGCCCGCTCGAGCTCCATGAGCGCCCGCCGGGCGCGGTCGATCATGATCAGCCCGGCCTCCGTGGGGCGCATACCCTGTCGGGTCCGCTCGAAGAGCGCAACCCCCAACTCCTCCTCCAGACTTCGGATGTGCCGGGTCACCGCCGGCTGAACCAGGTGCAGCAGTTCCGCCGCCCGCGTCACGCTGCCCACTTCGGCCACGGTGACGAGCGCTCTGAGCTGTTTGACGTCCACTGGCCTCTCCTGCCATCCGCACCCGGCATGCCCGTCATCACGGATTGCTATTTCTCGGATTCAGACATGAGCACTCATGATGCTACTGCTGCACGCAGGGTAGCCCCGTCACAGGTTCGCCGCCGATTGCCGTACGGCGGCCCGCCCCGGCCCACTTGGGAGGACGAGCATGACCGAGCTTCCGCTCTCCGGCATCACCGTGGTCAGCATCGAACAGGCGGTGGCAGCCCCCTTCGCCACCCGTCAGCTCGCCGACCTGGGTGCCCGCGTGATCAAGGTCGAACGTCCCGACGGAGGCGATTTTGCCCGCCGCTACGACACAACCGTCCACGGCCAGTCCAGCTATTTCGTATGGCTCAACCGGTCGAAGGAGTCCCTCACCCTGGACGTGAAGTCTCCGGAAGGCCGAGACATCCTGCACCAGCTCCTGGGACAGGCCGACGTATTCGTGCAGAACCTCGCACCCGGCGCAGCCGACCGACTGGGCCTGGGCACCCAGACTCTGACGAAGCGCTATCCGGCGCTGATCCCGTGCACGGTGTCGGGCTACGGCACCAGCGGGCCATGGGCCGGGCGCAAGGCGTACGACCTGCTGGTGCAGTGTCAGACGGGCCTGCTCTCCCTGACTGGGAACGAGCACGGCTCCGCGCGGGTCGGGGTGTCGGTCGCCGACATCGCCGCCGGGATGTACGCCTACACCGGCATCCTCACCGCTCTGTTCACCCGCGCTACCTCCGGCGCGGTCCGTGCCGTGGAGGTGTCGCTCTTCGAGGCGCTGGCCGAGTGGATGAGCCAGCCCGCGTACTACACCCGCCACACCGGGACCCAGCCGCCAAGGATCGGCACCCAGCACGCCACCATCGCCCCCTACGGCGCCTATCCCGCCGCCGACGGCAAGGACGTCCTGTTCTCCATCCAGAACGAACGCGAATGGGCCGTGCTGTGCGAGAAAGTCCTGGAGCGACCGGACCTCGTCGACGACCCGCGGTTCGCCACCGGCTCGGACCGCGTCGCGAACCGCGCCGAACTCAATGACATCGTGGCCGACCGGTTCATCCGCTCGGGCAGCACGGACCTCATGCGGCTGCTGGACGCGGTCGGCATCGCCAACGCCGGAATCAACACGCTCAAGGACTTCCTCACCCATCCCGTCCTCGACGCACGAGAGCGCTGGCAGGATGTGGCGATCCCCGGCGGCGCCACGGTGCCAGCCCTGCTGCCCCCCGCCGACCTGGCCGGCGTGACACCGCGCATGGGTGCCATACCCGCCGTCGGCGAGCACACCGACAAGATCCTCGTCGAACTGGGCCACAGCGCGGCCGAGACGGACAGCCTCCGCGCCCGGCACATCATCTGACTCCGTTCGCCCGGTCCCCTTCGCCCCATCCATCAAGGAGCGTCACAGCATGAGCACCCTCGACATTCTGTCCGAGGACGAGCGGTTCATCGTCGGCATCGTCCGGGACTTCGTCAACAAGGAAGTCAAGTCGGCAGTAAAGGAGTTGGAGCACGCCAATACCTATCCCGAAGTCCTGATCGAGCAGATGAAGAAGCTCGGCATCTTCGGTCTGGCCATCCCCGAGGAGTACGGCGGCAGTCCTGTCTCCATGCCCTGCTACGTCCTGATCACCGAGGAGCTCGCCCGGGGCTGGATGAGCCTGGCCGGTGCGATGGGCGGACACACGGTGGTCGCCAAACTGCTGCTGAACTTCGGCACGGAGGAGCAGAAGCGCCGCTACCTGCCCAGTATGGCCACCGGCGAGGTCCGCGCCACGATGGCCCTGACCGAGCCCGGCGGCGGATCCGACCTGCAGGCCATGCGCACCGTCGCCCGCAAGGACATCGACGGCTACGTCGTCAACGGGACCAAGACGTGGATCACCAACTCCCGCCGTTCGCGGCTCATCGCACTTCTGTGCAAGACCGATCCCGAGGCGCGCCCCGCCCACAAAGGCATCTCAATCCTGCTGGTCGAGCACGGACCCGGCCTGACAGTCTCCCGTGACTTGCCCAAGCTGGGCTACAAGGGTGTGGAGAGTTGCGAACTGTCCTTCGACAACCACCGAGCGCAAGCCGACGCGGTGCTGGGTGGCGTCGAGGGCAAGGGCTTCTCGCAGATGATGAAGGGCCTGGAGACCGGCCGCCTCCAGGTGGCCGCCCGCGCGCTCGGCGTCGGCCGCGCGGCGCTGGAGGACTCGCTCGCCTACGCCCAGGAGCGGGAGTCCTTCGGAAAGCCGATCTGGCAGCACCAGTCGATCGGCAACCACCTCGCCGACATGGCCACTTCGCTCACCGCCGCCCGCCAGCTCACGCTGTACGCGGCCCGCGAGGCGGAGGCGGGCCGACGCGTGGACATGGAGGCCGGTATGGCCAAGCTGTTCGCCTCCGAGACGGCCATGCAGATCGCCCTCAACGCCGTGCGCATCCATGGTGGTTACGGCTACTCTACAGAGTTCGACGTCGAGCGCTACTTCCGTGATGCACCGCTGATGATCGTCGGCGAAGGCACCAACGAAATCCAGCGCAACGTGATCGCGAGCCAGCTGGTCAAGCGCGGTGGTCTGGACGCATGAGGATCGTGGTGTGTGTGAAGTACGTGCCCGCCGCCACTGGCGGCAGGCACTTCGCCGATGACCTGACCATCGACCGGGACAACGTGGACTTTCTGCTCTCCGAGCTCGACGAGTACGCCGTCGAGCAGGCGCTGCAGATCGCCGAGGACGACGCCGAGGTCACCGTCCTGACGGTCGGCCCCGAGGCCGCCAAGGACGCGCTGCGCAAGGCCCTTTCGATGGGCGCCGACAAGGCCATCCACGTCGAGGACGACGACATCCACGGCACCGACGCCATCGGCACCTCCCTAGTGCTGGCCAAGGCGATCGAGAAGGCCGGCTACGACCTGGTCATCTCCGGCATGGCCTCCACCGATGGCACCATGGGCGTCGGACCGGCGCTGCTCGCCGAGCGGCTCGGCGTCCCGCAGGTCACCCTGCTGTCCGAGGTTTCCGTCGAGGACGGCACGGTCAAGGGCCGCCGCGACGGCGACGCCGCCTCCGAGCAGTTGGAGGCTTCGCTTCCGGCGGTCGTGTCGGTCACCGACCAGTCGGGCGAGGCGCTACCCGTCCTTCAAGGGCATCATGGCCGCCAAGAAGAAGCCGGTTCAGTCCTGGCACCTGTCCGGCCTCGGCATCGCGACGGGCGTCGGCCTGGGCGGCGCGTACACGTTGTCGGCTCCGCGGCCGAGCGTCCGGCGCGCACAGCGGGCGTGATCGTCAAGGACGAGGGCGAGGGTGGCAAGCAGCTCGCCGGGTTCCTTGCGGGCCAGAAGTTCATCTGATCACGTTGAAGTTGCTTTCCCATGGCTGAAGTTCTCGTCTACGTCGACACGTGGACGGTGCCGTCCGCAAACCCACCCTGGAGCTGCTGACCCTGGCCCGCCGCGTGGGCGAGCCGGTCGCGGTCGCGCTGGGCAACGGCGCCGCCGACACCGCCGCCACCCTCGCCGAGCACGGCGCCGTCAAGGTCCTCACCCACGAGGCCACCGAGTACGCCGACTACCTGGTCGTCCCGAAGGTCGACGCCCTCCAGGCCGCCGTCGAGGCCGTCTCCCCGGCCGCCGTCCTCGTCCCGTCCTCCGCCGAGGCAAGGAGATCGCCGCGCGGCTGGCGCTGCGCATCGGCTCCGGCATCATCACCGACGCCGTCGACCTGAAGGCCGGCGACGAGGGCCCGGTGGCCACCCACTCGGTGTTCGCCGCGTCGTTCACCACCAAGTCCCGTGTCTCCAAGGGCACCCCGGTCATCACGGTCAAGCCGAACTCGGCCGCCGTGGAGGCCGCCCCGGCCGCGGGCGCGGTCGAGGCGCTGTCGGTGACCTTCTCCGCCCAGGCCACCGGCACCAAGGTCACCGCGCGCACGCCGCGCGAGTCGACCGGGCGTCCGGAGCTGACCGAGGCCGCGATCGTGGTCTCTGGCGGCCGTGGCGTCAACGGTGCGGAGAACTTCGCGATCATCGAGGCCCTCGCCGACGAGCTCGGCGCGGCCGTCGGTGCCTCGCGTGCCGCGGTGGACGCGGGCTGGTACCCGCACACCAACCAGGTCGGCCAGACCGGCAAGTCCGTCTCGCCGCAGCTGTACATCGCCTCCGGCATCTCCGGCGCGATCCAGCACCGCGCGGGCATGCAGACCTCGAAGACGATCGTGGCCGTCAACAAGGACCCCGAGGCCCCGATCTTCGAGCTGGTCGACTACGGCGTCGTCGGCGACCTGTTCGAGGTCGTCCCGCAGCTCACCGAGGAGATCAAGGCCCGCAAGGGCTGATCGTCCGCAGGCTGTACGAGGCCCTCGTGACCACGCCGGTCACGGGGGCCTCGGCTCATCCCAGGGTCAGCGACGCCTGCACCGGCAGATGGTCGCTCGGGAACTGCCCGTTCATGGAGAAGGTGTTGATCTCCACCCGGTGCACGGTGACCCCCGGCGTCGCCAGGATCCAGTCGATGCGGTCGCCGTCCGGCGCCAGCGGCCGGTAACCGTGGAACGTCCCGTACAGCGCGCTGCGCTCGGCGGCCTGCTCCCAGGTGTCGACGAGCCCGGCGCCCAGCAGTGTGTCGTAGACCGGGTCGCCGTGGGCGGCGACGTTGAAGTCGCCGGTCACCAGCAGCGGCAGCGAACGGTCGAGCCCGGCGATCCGCTGCACGGTCAGGGCGGCGGCACGCGCGCGTGCCTCCTGGCTGCGGTTGTCGAGGTGGGTGTTGAGGAAGTAGAACTCCCGGCCGGCGTCCCGCAGATCGCGGAAGCGGACCCAGGTGACCATGCGGATGGACCCGCCGCCCCAGGTGTTCGACCCGATCACGTCCGGGGTGTCGGAGAGCCAGAAGTGGTCGTACTCGACGGGGGCGAGACGGCGCGTGTCGTAGAAGATCGCCATGAACTCGTCGCGGCTGCCGCCCGCGCGGCCCGTGCCGATCCAGTCGTAGTGCGGCCCGAGGTCGGCCTCGATGTCCTGCAGCTGCTGGTAGAGGCCCTCCTGGGTGCCGATGACGTGCGGGCGTTCGCGGCGCAGCAGTTCGCGCATCACCGGTCTGCGC
The DNA here is from genome assembly GCF_052245645.1 of Streptomyces sp. KR55. Classification (NCBI taxonomy): domain Bacteria; kingdom Bacillati; phylum Actinomycetota; class Actinomycetes; order Kitasatosporales; family Streptomycetaceae; genus Streptomyces; species Streptomyces sp. KR55. The sequence continues at coordinate 8,689 of NZ_JBQQCE010000254.1, forward strand.
ACCGCCCAGCTGTTCGGTTCGCTGGTGCTCGCGAAGCGCAGGTTGAAGGACATGGCCTCCAGGCGCCGGCCGGCGGAAACCTCGGCCGACGCGGGCAACGGGGGCAGTGCTGTACTGGACAGGGGCAGGGCGACCGCTGCGGCTAACGCGGTCTTCAGGCCCAGGCGGCGCGTGACTCGGCTGTGGTTCGGCACGGTGGCTCCTTCGTTGGGGACTGCCGGGCGGAGTCGTGCGTACCGAAGTGTTCTACCGCCGCATGAGATGAGCGTGAACATGTCGAAAGTTCGCGGTGGCCCCATGAGTAAGCGGTGTTGACCAGGCGGAAGGTCCCCGGATAACTTCGCTCTACGGATTGTTGATTCCGTAAAGCGGAAAGCTGGAGGGTGTGGGATGGGTCAGGGTCAGCAGGAGCAGGTGGCGACGAGCCTGGCGGGCACGGTCAGCGAGGAGATCAGCGCCTCCCTCGCACCGGTCGATGCCGAACTGGAGCGCCGCTACCCCGGAGACCCCGGCACCCGCCAGCCCGTCCACACCGTCTACGTCCCCGGCGACGCCTTCACCGCCGACACCATCCGCTCCTGGGGCGACCAGGCCCTTGCCGCCCTCGACGCACACGCACCGGACGCCGCCTCCTTCGCGGCCGTCCTCGGCCTCCCCGACGACCTCGCCGAGCCCGTCCACGACCGGGTCCGCGCCAAGCTCGAGCATGAGCCGATCGAGGACCTGCGTGTCGACTTCGAGGACGGCTACGGCCCCCGCCCCGACGCCGAGGAGGACGAGACGGCCGCCCGCGCGGCCCGGCTGATCGCGGAGGCGTACGAGAACGGCACCGCGGCCCCGTACACGGGCATCCGCATGAAGTGCATGGAGGCCGCCGTCCGGGACCGGGGCATCCGCACCCTGGACATCTTCCTCACCGGCCTGATGAAGGCCGGCGGCCTGCCCGAGGGGCTGGTCCTCACCCTGCCCAAGGTCACCTACCCCGAGCAGGTCACCGCCATGGTCCGGCTGCTTGAGGCCTTCGAGAAGGCGCACGCGCTGGAGCCCGGGCGGCTCGGCTTCGAGATACAGATCGAGACCAGTCAGTCCATCCTCGCCACCGACGGCACCGCCACCGTCGCCCGGATGATCCAGGCTGCCGAGGGCCGCGCCACCGGACTGCACTACGGCACCTTCGACTACAGCGCCTGCCTCGGCGTCTCCGCCGCCTACCAAGCCAGCGACCACCCGGCCGCCGATCACGCCAAGGCGATCATGCAGGTCGCCGCCGCGGGCACCGGCGTCCGCGTGTCGGACGGCTCCACCAACGTCCTGCCGGTCGGCCCGACCGAGCAGGTCCACGACGCCTGGCGCCTGCACTACGGCCTCACCCGCCGCGCCCTGGCCCGCGCCTACTACCAGGGCTGGGACATGCACCCCGGCCACCTCCCGACCCGCTACGCGGCCGTCTACGCCTTCTACCGCGAGGGCTTCGAACAGGCCGCCGCCCGTCTCGCCCGCTACGCGGGCCGCATCGGCGGCGACGTCATGGACGAGCCCGCCACCGCCAAGGCCCTCAGCGGCTATCTGCTGCGGGGCCTGGACTGCGGGGCTCTCGACATCGCCGAGGTCGCCCGGCTGACCGGCCTGACCCGGACCGACCTGGAGGGCTTCGCGGCGCCCCGGCGGGGCGATCTGACGGCCTCCGCCAAGTAGCGGGGCTGCCGGCGCCGTCACTTCCCGTCCGCCGGTGTGCCCGGACTCCCCGGCTGCTGAGCCCGTACGTACCGCTCCAGGCCGGAGGCGGTCACCAGCTGCTCCTGGGCGAACAGCCGCGTGCCCCGCTCGCACAGCCGGCGGTCGGCGCGGGCCCGTGCGCAGAACTCCGCGGGCGTGGTGCCGAACAGCTTCCGCAACCGGGGCAGGGTGAGGAGGAGTTCGGTGAGCAGGGCGCGCTGCCCGGGATGCGTGCGGGGCGCGGGGGAGCCGTTGTGCAGGACGCCATGGCGGTTGACGTACACGTAAGCGCCGGACAGCGGCTCGCCGTTCTCCAACTCGATCCGCACCTCGGGCGCGGGCAGCCAGGCGCGGGCGAAGTTGCCGTGCGGCAGCGGCACGCCCTCACTCGCATCGACCACCGCGAGCTGCTCGGCGTCGAGCCAGGTGATGAACAACTCCCGTACGACTCCCGGCGCGTCGAACGGGGAGGCGCTCACGTAGCCGAGGCGGCTCACGTGGGCGGAGACACCCACGTCGATGCCGGTGACCCGGGCCTTGACCATCGGGACGGGCGAGGTGATCCCGAACGCGGCCATCTTGTGGTGCAGTTGGCCGGGACAGGCGTTGGAGCCGACGGCGAGGACCGGGGTGCGGTCCTCGTGCACCAGATGGGTGAGCGGCAGCAGCCGGTCCCCGTCGAGCAGCCCCGACGCCTGCGGCCAGGCACCCGGATAGCTCAGCGGACGGTCGCGGGGCGCCTCCGTCAGCCCCAGTGCCTCCAGGGTGCGGTCGGGCCCGTCATGCAGCGGCTGCTTCGAGTGGTCCTCCATCGGCTGCTCAGTCCGCCGGCGGCAGCTCGCCCGAGCCGCGGGTGATCAGCCGGGTCGGCAGTTCGATGCGCTCCGGGACGACGAGCGAGCCGTCCAGCTGGCGGAACAGCCGCTCTGCGGCGGTGCGGCCGAGGGCGGCCGCGTCCTGGGCGACGACGGTGACGCCCGGCTGGAGCAGATCGGCGAGTTCGATGTCGTCGAATCCGACCAGGGCGACCTGCCGGGACTGCTCGGCCAGCACACGGATCACGGTGACCGTCACGCGGTTGTTGCCCGCGAAGACCGCGGTGACCGGGGCCGGGGCGGAGAGCATCTCCTCGGCCGCCCGGCGCACCCGGCGCGGATCGGTGATGCCCAGGGACATCCAGGACTCCTCGACCGGTATGCCGGCGTCCTCCATTGCCGCCCGGTAGCCGCGCAGCCGCTCCGCCGCGGTGTGGATACGGGGCATGTCGCCGATGAAACCGATCCGCCGGTGACCGTGCGCGATCAGGTGCGCGACGCCGTCCCGGGCGCCGCCGTAGCTGTCCGACAGGACGACATCGGCGTCGATCTTCCCGGCCGGACGGTCCACGAACACCGTGGCGACACCCGCTTTGAGCTCGGGTTCCAGATAGCGGTGGTCGTCACCGGCCGGGATGACGACCAGCCCGTCCACCCGCCGCGCGCACAGCGCCAGCACCAGCTCCTGCTCGCGCTCGGGGTCCTCGGCGCTGGAACCGTTGATCAGCAGGGCGCCATGGGCGCGGGCCACCTCCTCGACCGCGCGGCTGAGCGGCCCGTAGAACGGGTCCGCCAGGTCCTCCAGGACCAGCCCGATGCTGGCCGTACGGCCCTTGCGCAGCACCCGCGCGCTGTCGTTGCGCCGGAAGCCGAGCGCCTCGATGGCCTCCTGGACACGGCGCTCGGTCTCCGGCGTGACCCCCGGTTCACCGTTGACGACCCGGGAGACCGTCTTCAGGCCGACCCCGGCACGGGCCGCGACGTCCTTCATGGTCGGCCGGTTGCCGTAGCGGTTCGCGGAGAGATGCGCGGAGAGGCGGTCTGCTCGGCGGTGGGTCTCGGGCACGGTGCGGTGTCCTGTCCTGTGGTCCACGGGGATGCGTCGGTCCATGGTTTGTATGAGGATGTGGCGTCGAGCATAGAGCCTGGACAACGTTGTCAGACGCAGGGGAGACTGTCCACCGCAATCTCCGGCCCGCGCCCCACCGCTGGACCGGCCGCCCTTTTGCCCAGCTCTTTTACCCAGTTGACGGGGAGATCCGACACTGATGCACACCGACCTCGTGGCCGCGCTCGACATCGGCGGAACCAAGATCGCAGGCGGGCTGGTGGACGGCGGCGGCCGGATCGTGGTGCGCGCCCAGCGCCCCACGCCCGCCCAGCAGGACGGCGACACCGTGATGCGGGCGGTCGAGGAGGTGATCGGCGAGCTGACCGCGGCGCCGCTGTGGGGCCGCGCGAACGCCGTCGGCATCGGCAGCGCAGGTCCGGTGGACGCCTCCGCGGGCACGGTCAGCCCCGTGAACGTGCCCGGCTGGCGCGACTATCCGCTCGTGGAGCGGGTCCGGGCTGCGGCCGGCGGACTGCCCGTCGAGCTGATCGGCGACGGCGTCGCGATCACCGCCGCCGAGCACTGGCAGGGCGCCGCACGAGGCCACGACAACGCGCTGTGCATGGTGGTCTCCACCGGCGTCGGCGGTGGCCTGGTCCTCAACGGGCGGCTTCACCCCGGCCCCACCGGCAACGCAGGCCACATCGGTCACATCAGCGTGGATCTCGACGGCGATCCCTGCCCGTGCGGTGCGCGCGGCTGTGTGGAGCGCATCGCCAGCGGCCCCAACATCGCGCGCCGCGCCCTGGAGGCCGGCTGGCGGCCCGGCCCCGACGGCGACACCTCCGCCGCCGCGGTGGCCGCCGCCGCACGCGCCGGTGACCCGGTCGCCGTGGCCTCCTTCGAACGCGCCGCCCAGGCCCTGGCTGCCGGTATCGCAGCCACCGCGACTCTCGTCGAGATCGACATCGCGGTCATCGGCGGGGGAGTGGGCAAGGCGGGCGACGTCCTCTTCTCCCCCCTGCGCAAGGCCCTCGGCGACTACGCGACGCTGTCGTTCGTCCAGGGGCTGAAGGTGATGCCGGCTCAGATGGGCACGGACGCAGGCCTGGTGGGGGCTGCCGCGGCCGCCCTGGCGAGCCGGACGGACGCCACGGCGGCGGGGGTGTGAGCGCCACCGGCAGGAACGTTCACTCCCGGTCGGAGAGGCTCTACGAGCCGACAGACCCGGGACAGGTGCGTGACCCCGGACCGGATCCGTCGGTTGAACCGGGCATGAAGAAGCGCAGCATGCTCGCCATCGCCTCCCTCGCCGCCGGATTCGTCGTCGCGGCGGTCACCCCCTCCCACGCCTGCGGTGAGGGGCCGGGCAACCCCAAGGTGGACGACACCCTCAGCACCCTCGACAAGACCAGCGTGACCGACGGTCTGCCCCTGGACGACCGCACCC
>NZ_JBQQCE010000255.1:0-13652 GCF_052245645.1 Streptomyces sp. KR55
ACACCGAGCACCCCCGGCAGCGCCCTCAGCCGCTCCGCCTCCACCCGGGACGGGTCGGCCAGACTCAGGCGGAGCCGGGTCATGCAGTGGGCGACGGACGTGACGTTCGCAGGGCCGCCGACCAGGGGCAGGAGCGCGGCGGCTACTTCGGCTGGGTCTTTGCGCATGCCCCGAGGGTGCTGCTCAGCGGGCCGCCGCCTCGAGTGCCGCGCGCAGATGGCCGCCGGACTCCTCCAGAAGGCGGGCGGCCGTCCCCCCGTCGACGCCGCCGGCGATCGTCAGGATGGCCGCCTTCACCTCGCCGTCGGTCGCGGCGAGGGCGCGTTCGATCTCGTCGTCGGGTGCGCCGGTGGCCAGGGCGACGATCCGGCGGGAGCGGGCGCGCAGCTTCTCGTTCGAGGCGCGTACGTCGACCATGAGGTTCCCGTACGTCTTGCCCAGGCGGATCATCGTGATCGTCGAGAGCATGTTGAGCACCAGCTTCTGTGCCGTGCCCGCCTTCAGCCGGGTCGATCCGGTGAGCAGCTCGGGGCCCACGACGACCTCGATGCCGTGGTCCGCTGCGGCCGCGAGCGCGCTGTGCGCGTTGCAGGCCAGGCCGATGGTGAGGGCGCCGCGTGCACGGGCGTGTTCGACGGCACCGATCGCGTACGGGGTGCGGCCGGAGGCGGAGATGCCGACCACCGTGTCGTCCGGCGTGAGGTGCAGGGCGTCCAGGTCCTGCCGGGCCAGCTCGGCGGAGTCCTCGGCGCCCTCGACGGAGGTGACCATCGCCGTGGGACCACCCGCGATCAGGCCCACGACCTGCGCCGGGGCCGTGTTGAAGGTGGGCGGGCACTCGGAGGCGTCGAGCACGCCGAGGCGGCCCGCGGTACCGGCGCCGGCATAGACGAGGCGGCCGCCGCGGGACATGCGGGCGGCGATGCCGTCGATCGCGGCGGCGATCTGCGGCAAACGCCGGGTCACGGCGCCGGGGACGGTGGCGTCCTCGGCGTTCATCAGCGTCGCGATCTCAAGGGTGGGCAGCCGGTCGATTTCGGCGAGATCGGGGCGGAAGGCTTCGGTGGTGAGTGTCTCCAACTCGGCTCGGAGGTCACGGGGATCGGATGTGGAGGTCATGAGGGAGCGGCTCTTTCCAGGATGCGGTGTGGTGACGTCCTTCAGGGGCGCGGGGCTGTGACATATTGCGGCTCCGCCGCGTGGGCGCGACCAGCCACAGACGGCCTGCAGAGAGACACGGCATGGAGCCCTACGGCCCTACCGCGCCCCACTCCGATGCCGATGAGCCAACGCCTCATACGAAGCGGCCAGCGCCGGCCCCGCCGATTCGTACGTCCGCTGCGCCACCCCCACGAACAGACAGTCCACCACCAGCAACTGACTCGTCCGCGACGACATCGCAGCCGGCCGCAGCTCGCTCTCCCGGGCCGTGGACGTGGTCAGGACGTGGTCGGCGTACTGCGTGACCGACGAGTCCGGGCGCCCGGTTATCGCGACGGTGGTCGCCCCGTGCTCGAAGGCGACGCGCAACGGCTCGATGACGTCACCCGTCGAGCCCGAGTGGGTGATGGCGATGGCGACATCCCCCGCCCGCAGCTGCACGGCGTTGGTGACAGCGAGGTGCGGGTCGCTGTGCGCGTGGGCTATGAGACCTATGCGCAGCAGCTTCTGCGTGAGGTCCTGCGCGACCAGACCGGACGCGCCGACGCCGTACACGTCGGCCCGGCGGGCGCCGGCCAGGGCGGTGACGGCGGCGCCGAGCTGGGCGATGTCGAGGCCGGCCGCGGTGTCGGCGAGGGTCTGCTGTTCGTCGTAGGCGAGTTTGGCCACGACGTCGGCGATCGGGTCGTCGACCGCGATGTCGGTCGTTATGGCGGGCGCCCGGCCGGACTGCTGCTGGGCGGCCAGACCGGCGAGGGCGAGACGCAGGTCGCGGTAGCCGGGGTAGCCGAGCAGGCGGGCGGTGCGGACGACGGTCGCCTCGCTCGTGCCGGTGAGTTCGGCGAGACCGGTGACGGTGAGGGCCGCGCAGCCGGCCGGGTCGTTCGCGACGGCCTCGGCGACCCGCTGCATGGAACGCGTCATCGACGGGGCGAGCGTGCGCACCTTGGCGGCGAGGGCGGCGGGCGCGGGAGGCGTCCCGAAAGTTTCCTTCACGTTACTGGTCACACATGAAAGATATTTTCGGCTCGGTGTTGCGGTCAAGAGTGCGCACAATGGGGACATGGACCCCATCAGCCCTCTTGAGCAGGCGTTGCACGCGGCCCGCGCCCTGGTGCTCGCCGACCTCGTCGCGAACCAGGTCGCCGAGGCGGACGTCGTGTCGCTGGTCGAGGAGTCCGTCGCGCAGCGGCGCTGGTGGGTGGAGCAGTGGCCGGAGGGCGCCGCGTATGTGGCCGGGCTGGTCGCCCAGGACGTGCAGGACGCGCTGCTGGAGCGGTACGGGCGCTGGCCGCTGTGCCCGGTGTGCGGCTCCGGGGATCCTCATGCGCTGGACGTCGAACCGGAGCTCGGGCCCGACCCGCACTGGGTGTGCCACAAGGCGGGCGTGAAGGTCGCCGCGGTCGGCCTGCTGGGGTCCTGCGGGGGCGGGGCGCCGTCCTCGTGACGGTCTATATAGATCCGCCGGCCTGGCCGGGCCACGGGCGCATGTGGTCGCATCTGATCAGCGATGTCTCGTACGACGAACTCCACAAGTTCGCCGAGGAGTTGGGCGCGCCCCGGCGGGCCTTCGAGCGGGACCACTACGACATCCCCTCCCACCGGTACGCGGAGGCGGTGCGTGCCGGGGCGGTGGAGGTCAGCAGCCGAGAGGTGGTGCGGCTGCTGCAGGGTGCCGGGTTGCGCAGGCGGAAGCGGCCGGATCAGGGCCGCAGTTCGTAGACGGAAAAGGCTGAATCAGGGGAGCAGTTCGTAGGCGAACTGCTCCCCGTCCTCGCTGACCCGCAGGAACCCGGCCCGCTCGACGACCCGCTGCGACGGCACGTTGTCCTGGTCGACCGTCGCGAACAGCGACCGTACGTCCTCCCGCGCCAGCGCCCACGCGGCCAGCGCCCGCAGCGCGTCGGTGGCGTAGCCGTGGCCGCGGGCGGACTCGGCGAGGTCGTAGCCGACCTCGGTGCGGCCGTCCTCGTCGGGGGCGCCGTGGAAGCCCATGCCGCCGACCGCCCGGCCGTCCTCCTGCCGTACGAGCACGAACAGCCCGAACTCCGGGCGGTGCACCCCCGCCTCGTACGCCTTCTCGGTCATCCCGGCGGCCTCCCGCGTGCCCTCGAACGGGCCGCCCTCGACCCACTCGAACCCGCCGTCGCCGCCTGCGGCGAGGTCGGCGGCGGCGAGCGGCGTGACGCCTTCCAGCGTGAGGCGCCCGGCGGGGATGACCAGGTTGTTGTTCCAGCGCCACTCGGTGACCGGGGCGCGGCCGGGCAGTTCGCCGCGGCCGGTGGCCCACAGCAGGGTGCGCCGGGCGTCGGGGCCGGGCCGGACGTGCGGGAAGATCGTGCCGAGCGCGAACTCGGCGAGCTCGGCGGGGGGTTCGTACGTCAGCCCCAGCCCCTCGGCGATGTCGTAGGTGTGCAGCACCACCTCGGTGACGCCCATCGCGGCGAAGCCGTCGCGGCCCGCGCTGCGGAAGGGGTACGGGTGGAAGGCGCGCGCCTCGCGGGGCGCGGTGCGGACGGCCGCGGTGAGCAGCGCGCCGGTTGTCTCGACGACCTGGAGCAGTTCCTCGTTGCTCGTGCCGTTCTCGATGCTGATCCTGAACGGGGAGTAAGCCCCCTGCACCCGCCCCGCCAGTTGCCCCGCGTACGCGAGCAGACAGCTCGCGACATGCTCGGCCGTCCTGCGACAACTCCACGTCAGCGAGCCCGCGTCGACGCTCTCCCAGTCCCGCTCGGTCGCCGTCCGCAGCACCGCGACGGCGCCCGCGACGGCTTCCCGCACCCGTTCCCCACCCATGTCTGTCATGCACCGCAGGCTAGAGGCCGGCACCCGCTCAGGACGACAGAATTTCCAGCTCCGAGGTGATGTTGTAGCGGGCCGTCGCCTCCCAGTGCTCCGCACCGTACGGGGTACGGAACAGCCGCGGCAGGGCGAGGAGTTCGCGGAGGACGGCGGCGCGGCCGGCCCGGAAGGCGTCGGAGGGTACGAAGCCGTACTCCTCGCGGACGGCGGCGGTGTAGACGGCGTACGACGACGGGGGCGAGGCGAGGATCGCCAGGTCGGCGTCGCACAGGACCTGGCCGTTGCGGTCGTCGTCGGCCGGGGCGTGGCCCGCGGTGAGCCGGACCAGCCGGGCGACCTCGGCCGCCTTCGCCTCGGACACCCCGGCCTCGGGCAGCGCCCGCTCCGCGAGCCGGGCCGACCGCTCCTCGTTCTCGGAGCGGTCGGGAAGATAGACCGCGTCATGGAACCAGGCGGCCAGCCGGACGACGTCCGGATCGTCCGCGTACTTCTCCAGCACGTCGATGTGATCCAGCACGGCGGTGAGATGCGCGAGCGTGTGGTACCGGCGCTGCGGCTCCTGCCAGCGGGCGAGGAGGTTGTCGGCGTAGGGGGCGGGATCGGGGCCACCCCCGGGGCCGCGGGCTCCTTCCAGTGCATGGGTGAAGCGGGCGCGGAGGGCGTCGAGATCGGCCATGCGTTCATTCTCTCGCCGCGGGTCCCTGGGCCCCTAGCGTGGAGCCCATGACTAATGACGTGCACGAGGTACGCGACCCCGAACTGCCCGGGCGGCTGCTGGCCGTCGAGCGTGATGCGCTGATTCCGCTGCTGCGGGTGCGGGCCGAGGAGGACTTCGCACTGCCGACCGCCGCGTGTCCGGGGTGGACGGTGCGGGATGTGCTGGCGCACTGCTCCGCCGCGCTGATGCGGGTGGTGGAGCGCCGTTTCGAGGAGGGCGTGTTCTCGCCCGAGTCCAACGACCGGGACATCGCCGAGCGGGCCGACTGGACGAACGCGCAGGTCGTCGACGAGTTGGAGCGCGGGATGACCGAGGCGGGGCCGGCCATCGCCAAGGCGGGCGGGGCGCTGGACGGGGTCGCGCTGGGGGAATGGGTCCACGCCGGTGACGTGCGCGAGGCGCTCGGGGAGGCGGGGGCGTACGAGGGGGAGGGGCTGCCGTACGCGCTCGACCTGCTCGCCTGGATCACCCGGAACCGGGGGCATGTGCCGTTGCACGCCGACCTCGACGACGTGGATGAGCCGCTGCGGTTCGGTGAGGTGAGCGGGGAGCGGACGCCGGCGCGGTACATCGGGGGCGCGGCGACGCTCGTACGGCTGTATGCGGGTCGGCCGGTGGACGGGGCCGCGTTCGAGCTGGCGGGGGTGCGGGCGGCGGAGCTGAACATTTTCGGTGACTGACCCGGTGCAGCCAACGCGGCCGACAGGCCGCCGATGCGGTGGCCAGGGGTGCAGGGCCGGCTCGGGGCGTAGTCTTAGATTGGACTAGACCTGTAGCCGACGAATGGGGTCCCATGAGCAAGCGTGCAGTCCTGGAGGTGATCGCCCTCGACGTCGAGGACGCGGTCGCCGCCCAGGCCGGAGGCGCGGACCGCCTCGAACTGGTCACCGACATGGCGGCTGACGGGCTCACGCCGCCGAGCGGGACCGTCGCCGCGATCCGGGCCGCCGTCGATATTCCGCTGCGGGTGATGCTGCGGCTCGAGGACGGGTTCGTGGCCGGGGATGTCGGGCGGCTGGTCGATGCCGCGCTTCGGATGCGGGAGGTCGGGGCGGAGGAGTTCGTGCTCGGGTTCCTCGATGCGCAGGGTGGGGTGGATCTGGATGCCGTGGAGCGGGTGGTCGGGGTTCTGGGCGGGTGCCGGTGGACTTTCCACCGGGCGATCGACCGGGCCGCCGACCGGGACGCGCTGCGTAAGCAGCTCGGGGACCTCCCGGGACTGGACGCCTACCTGACGGCCGGGTCGGCCGGCGGTGTCGACGACGGCCTTCCCACGCTGCTCGCCGAGGCGCGGCGCTGCGGAGAGCCTGGGTACGAGCAGCAGCTCCTGATCGGCGGCGGGCTGCGGCTGGACCACGTGCCGACCCTGCTGGACGCCGGGATCGACGCCTTTCACATCGGCGGGGCGGCTCGGCCGGCGGGCTGGGACGGGCCGGTCTCGGCGGAGGCCGTCGCCGAGTGGCGGCGGGTGCTGGACGGGGTGTGACGGAACCGGCGTGGGGCTGGGCGGGGGTGGGTGGCGCAGCCCGGCGCTGACGGGGTGCCGCCCGCGCCCACCCGTGCCGCCCTGGGCGGCACGAATGCCCGCGGCCTGACGGGGGTGGCGGGTGTCGTCCGCGCACACCCCTGCCGCCCTATGCGGCACGACTGCCCGCGGCTTAGCGGGCAGCGTCGCCGAGTTGTGGTGGTAGTGGGGCCGCGTGGGTCACCGTCAGGCCCGATACCGCTCGGGTCAGGGCCACGTACAGGCGGCGTAGGCCGGTGCGTTCGTCCGGTTCTCCGTCGACCACGGCTTGGGGCTCGTCGAGGACCACGTAGTCGTACTCCAGGCCCTTGGCCAGTGACGCCGGGACCAGGGTGAGGCGGGTCTCCCGGGTCGTCTCCTCGCCGGGGCCCAGGTGGCCGAGGCCGGCCGTCGTCAGGGCGTCCGCGAGGGCCGGTACGCGGGCGTCGGCGGCGATCAGGCCGATCGAGCCCTCGTTGCGCAGCGCCTGCGTGCACGCGGCGACCACGTCCGCATCGCCGGTGACCGGCCGTACCTCGAACGACCCGGGGTTCTCGCGGACCGACGCCACCGGGGTCAGCCCCGGTGCGATGTGGGGCAGGAGCCGTGAGGCGTAGGTGATGACGTCCGTCGGGACGCGGAAGCCGGCCGTCAGTTCCTCGATCACCGCGTCCGGCTTGCCGAGGTGGGTGAGGGCCTCGTCCCAACTCCTCGTCGCCCATGGCGTGGTGCCCTGCGCGAGGTCGCCGAGGACGGTCGCGGAGCCGGTGGTGCAGCGCCGGCCGACCGCCCGGTACTGCATGGGGGAGAGGTCCTGCGCCTCGTCGAGGACGACATGGCCGAGGGAGGGCGTGCGGTCGACGAGGTCCGTCGCCTCGTCGATCAGCACGGCGTCCGCCGGCGACCATTTCGCGGACTTCACCGACCGCACCGGCCTCGCCCACAGGATCGTCTTCTGCTCCTCTTCGGTGAGGATCCCGTCAGCATGGACGGCGAGGAAGTCGATGTCGGTCAGCAGCCGCAGCACCAGCTTCGCCGGGTCGACGGGCGGCCAGATCGCCTTGACGGCCGCCTTCACCGCGGCGTTGCGGGCCACCGCGTCCTGCACCCGGTCGTCCGGCGCCTCACCCGACCGTTCCATCTGCACCAGCACGGCGTGCGCGATCCGCTGCGGCAGCGCCTCGCGGGCGGCGCCGTAGCGAATGCCACGGTCCAGCAACTCCCGTGCGATGTCCTCGAGTTCGTACGCAGGGACCCGCCAGCGCCGGGAGCCGCGCACGACGACGACCGGCTCGGTCGGCAGCGTGACGTGCGCGTAGAGGGCGTTGCGGAGGACCTCGGCCATCCGGGCGTCACCCTTGACGATCGCGGCCGCCGCGTCGTCCGTGCCGCGCACCTCCACATGGGCCACCAGGTCGTCGACCGTGGCCTGGCGGACCGTCAGCTCACCCAGCGCGGGCAGCACCTGCTCGATGTAGTGCAGGAAGGACCGGTTCGGCCCGATGACGAGGGTGCCGGTGCGGGCGAGCCGCTCCCGGTGGGCGTAGAGGAGGTACGCGACCCGGTGCAGGCCGACCGCGGTCTTCCCCGTGCCCGGACCACCCTGTACGCAGACGGTCCCGGAGAGTCCCGACCGTACGATCTCGTCCTGCTCGGGCTGGATGGTCGCCACGATGTCCCGCATCGGGCCGACACGCGGGCGCTCGATCTCCTGCTGGAGCAGCCTGCTGGCCTTGGCCGCCTCGGCGGGGTCGGACAGGTGCTCGTCCTCGTAGGCCGTGAGTTCGCCGCCGGTGTAGCCGAAGCGGCGGCGCAGGCCGATGTCCATCGGGTCCTTCTTGGACGCCCGGTAGAACGGCTGTGACACCGGCGCACGCCAGTCGATCACCATCGGGTCGCCGTCGGCGTCGTGCACATGCCGACGCCCGATGTAGAAGCGCTCCCCCTCCGCGCCCTCCGCCTGCTCCGCACCCGGTGCGTGCAGATAGTCGAGCCGGCCGAAGAACAGTGGTGTGTCGCTGAGATCGGCGAGGGCCTTGATCCGCTCGCCGATCTGGTGTTCCAGGATCCGGGCGTTGACCCAGTTCGCGGTGACGTCACTGATGTCGAGCGACTCGACGTCCTCCCGCATGGCGCGCAGCGCGGCACGAGAGGCGGAGAGATGGGCGCGCTCGCGGGAGAGGGGATCGTCGGCGGGCGTGGACAAGGGGGGTGCCTCCGTCAGGGACCTGCATGAGTGTGGGTCGATCGATGCCGTCCGGTTTCCGGCCGGACGACGGCACTCCGCTGGGGAGGCGGGCAAGAGCGGAGATTCTAGGCAATCGGGGGAGCGCGACGCCAACGAATTTTCCGGCACCCATTCCAGCCTTCTCCCTTACCCCTAGGGGGTGCCTCATCCCCCTTCAGGGGAGGGGGTCCCACCGGAGAGCTACGCGGAGGCGGTCGCGGTTCGGCCCCGAGACCGATTCCGTTCTCGGGTGCGGAAATCCACCATGGAGACATGAGTGCAGCAACCATCACCCCAGCTCCGGCCCGGCCGTCCGGCGCCACCGCCCTCGTCGGCAGCCACCGGCACCGGCTCGGGGAGGCCCTGCGCGCCGTGCGGGTGTTCGCGGGTGCCGCGTTCGACGTCATCATCCTCGGTGAGTACGGCGAGGAGGCGGGCGTACGCCGGAAGTGACCGACTAGGGTCACCGCGTGACCCGCCGATCACACTCCGCAACTCCCTTCCTCCTCCTGGCCGTTTCCCTGGGGGCCTTCGTCGCCCTGTGCGCCGTACAGCGCTCACCGATGGCGGACGCCCTGGTCTACCGGGCCCAGGGTGAGGCGGTCCTGCGCGGCAGCGATCTGTACGGCTTCAGGGTCACCGAGTGGCAGCTTCCCGCCACTTACCCGCCCTTCGCGGCGCTCCTGTTCGTCCCGACGGCCTGGATTCCGGTCACGGCCCTCAAGGCGGCGTTCCTCGCAGCCAACGCCCTGCTCGTCGCCTGCCTCGTCCATCTCTCCGCCCGGCTGGCAGGGCTGCCCCTGCGCCTTCCGGCCCTGTGCGTGGGCACGGCCCTGGCACTCTGGCTCGAACCGGTCTTCCAGACGCTCCTCTTCGGCCAGATCAACCTGCTGCTCGCCTGCCTGGTCCTGTGGGACCTCACCCGCCCGCCAGGCGCCCCCGGCAAGGGCGTGGCCGTGGGCATCGCGGCCGGGATCAAGCTCACCCCGGCCGTCTTCATCGCGTATCTCTTCCTCACCCGCCGCACCCGCGAGGCGCTCACCGCGACCGCCGCCCTCGCCGCCACCGTCCTGCTCGGCGTCCTCGCCCTTCCGTCCGCCGGCGCGGACTTCTGGCTCCACCGCCTCTACTAGACGGGCCGCGTGGGCAAGCCCTGGATCGTCGACAACCAGTCCCTGCAGGGCCTGCTCGCCCGCACGCTCGGCGACCCGTCACCGGGCCCGGCGTGGATGCTCCCGGCGCTGCTGCTGGCCGCCGCCGGGCTGTGGCTCGCGTGCCGGGCCGGTGACGACCGGAGGGGCATCGTCGTCACGGCCGTCACCGCGCTGCTCGTGTCCCCGATCAGCTGGTCCCACCACTGGGTGTGGTGTGTGCCGCTGATCGCCGTGCTCCTGGCCGAGGGCCGCACCCGCCTGGCGGCGCTCACAGCCCTGCTCTTCACGGCCCGCACGATGTGGCTGCTGCCCCACCAGGGCGACCTGGACCTCCGACTCCCGTGGTGGCAACAGCCGTTGGCCTCGCCCTACCCGCTGCTGGGGCTGGCCGTGCTCGCGTCAGCCCTCCTCCGGCAGCAGGAGCACCTCGCGCCCGCCGCGGTGCGACACGTGCCGCTCAGCTCTCCGCGAGGATCTCGTCCGCGTCCACGATCCGGTACGCATACCCCTGCTCCGCCAGGAACCGCTGGCGGTGGGCGGCGAAGTCCTGGTCGATCGTGTCCCGGGCCACGACCGAGTAGAAGTGCGCCTGGTGCCCGTCGGCCTTCGGGCGCAGGACGCGGCCCAGGCGCTGCGCCTCCTCCTGGCGCGAGCCGAAGGTGCCCGACACCTGGATGGCGACCGTGGCCTCCGGCAGGTCGATGGAGAAGTTGGCGACCTTGGACACCACCAGCACGCTGATCTCGCCCTGCCGGAACGCGTCGAACAGCTTCTCCCGCTGGGCGTTGGACGTCTCGCCCTTGATCACCGGGGCACCCAGATGTTCCCCCAGCTCGTCCAGCTGGTCGATGTACTGCCCGATGACGAGGATCTGCTGCCCGGCGAACCGGCGGACGATCGCCTCCGTCACCTTGCGCTTGGTGTCCGTCGTCGCACAGAAGCGGTACTTCTCCTCCGTCTCGGCGGTGGCGTACGCCAGCCGCTCGGCGTCCGTGAGGTTGACGCGGACCTCGACGCAGTCCGCGGGCGCGATGTAGCCCTGCGCCTCGATCTCCTTCCACGGCGCGTCGAACCGCTTGGGCCCGATCAGCGAGAACACGTCCGACTCGCGCCCGTCCTCCCGCACCAGCGTCGCCGTCAGGCCCAGCCGCCGCCGCGCCTGGAGGTCCGCCGTGAACTTGAAGACCGGCGCCGGCAGCAGGTGCACCTCGTCGTAGAGGATCAGGCCCCAGTCACGGGAGTCGAACAGCTCCAGGTGCGGGTAGACGCCCTTCCGCCTGGTCGTCAGCACCTGGTACGTGGCGATGGTGACCGGGCGGATCTCCTTCTTCGTGCCGCTGTACTCCCCGATCTCGTCCTCGGTCAGCGAGGTGCGCTTCACCAGCTCGTGCTTCCACTGCCGGGCCGAGACCGTGTTCGTGACGAGGATGAGCGTCGTCGACTTCGCCTGCGCCATCGAGCCCGCGCCCACCAGCGTCTTGCCTGCGCCGCAGGGGAGGACCACCACGCCGGAGCCGCCGTGCCAGAAGTTCTCCACCGCCTGCTTCTGGTAGGGGCGCAGTGCCCAGCCGTCCTCGTGCAGCTCGATCGGGTGGGCCTCGCCGTCGACGTACCCGGCGAGGTCCTCGGCCGGCCAGCCCAGCTTCAGCAGCACCTGCTTGATCTGCCCCCGCTCGGAGGGGTGCACGGCCACGGTGTCGGGGTCGATCCGGGTACCGACGAGCGGTGCGACGCGCTTGGAGCGCAGGACCTCTTCGAGGACCGGTCGGTCGGTGGTGGTCAGCACCAGCCCGTGCGCCGGGTGCTTGCTCAGCGTCAGCCGCCCGTAGCGGTCCATCGTCTCGGCGATGTCCACGAGCAGCGCGTGCGGCACCGGGTAGCGGCTGTACTGCACCAGCGCGTCCACGACCTGCTCCGCGTCGTGCCCGGCCGCGCGCGCGTTCCACAGGCCGAGCGGCGTCACCCGGTAGGTGTGGATGTGCTCGGGCGCCCGCTCCAGCTCCGCGAACGGCGCGATGGCCCGACGGCAGTCGTCGGCACGCTCGTGGTCGACTTCCAGGAGCAGAGTTTTGTCGGACTGGACGATCAGCGGACCATTCACGCGGGCACCCTTTCCGTGCGGCCGGACGGTACGGCCAAACGTCCAGTGTGCCTGATCGATTCCTGATCGGTTCCTGGTCGCGAAGGCGCGCACGTCCCGTCGTACAGGATGTCTATTCATTCCTGGGAGTGGAACGGTTTCACCTGTACGGCTCCGGCTGCGAAGAATGGCCGACCGTGCAGGCCATCACTCGTGACCCGTCCCCGCCCACCACCACCCTCGGCTACGCCCTGTTCGCCACCCGCTGGCTGCAGGCCCCGCTGTACTTCGGCCTCGTGGCCGCGCAGGGGGTGTACGTCTACAAGTTCTTCAACGAACTGTGGGCCTTAATCCTCCGGTGCATCACCGGCCAGGCGACCGAGACCTACGTCATGCTCGCCGTGCTCAAGCTGGTCGACGTCGTCATGATCGCCAACCTGCTGATCATGGTGATCGTCGGCGGCTACGAGACGTTCGTCTCCCGCATCGGCCTCCAGGGCCACCGTGACCAGCCGGAATGGCTCTCGCACGTCAACTCCAACGTGCTGAAGGTGAAGCTGGCCACCGCCATCGTGGGCATCTCCTCGGTCCATCTGCTGCAGATGTTCGTGGATGTGCACCACACCGCCCGGCACTCCCTGCTGTGGGGCACGGTGATCCATATGGCGTTCATCGTGTCGGCGGCGATCCTGGCGTACATGTCGGGCCCGATGGCCGCGCACGCCGAACGAGCCCACCACCGGGACCACCGGGCGGACCCCGAACCCGCGCGGCCCCCGGCGGCGGTGTCGATCCCGGCCCAGGCCGGGCCGCCCCCCGCCGAGACGGGAGCCGAGGAGCGGATCCGGGCCGCCGGTTTCCCGGCCCGGAAGGTGCTGGAGGAGTTCGACGCGGAACACCCCCGGGCCTTCGACCGGGAGGCCGTGGCAAGGCTCGGCAAGCTGGACTTCGTCGCGGCGCACGGCAACGTGGTGTTCGTGGGGCCGCCCGGCACCGGCAAGACGCACCTGGCCGTCGGGCTCGGTGTGCGCGCCTGCCAGGCCGGCCGCCGGGTGCTGTTCGACACGGCCGCCGGCTGGGCCGCGCGGTTGGCCGGGGCGCAGGCGGCGGGCCGGCTCGCCGAGGAGCTCACCGCCCTCGACGACTGCCCGCTGCTGATCGTCGACGAGGTCGGGTACGTCCCCTTCGACGCGGACACCTCCCGCCTCTTCTTCCAGCTGGTCGCCCACCGCTACGAACGGGGGTCGCTGATCGTGACCAGCGACCGCCCGCTCGAGAGGTGGGACGAGGTGTTCGGCGGTCCGGCCGCCCCGGCGATGGCGGACCGGCTGGCCCACCACGCCGAGATCGTGCGGCTCGACGGGGACAGCTACCGGATGCGGCGGGCTACTTCGGAGTGGGCAGGGTGAGGTTGTTGACCAGCGGTTGAGCGAAGATGTGCCCGTCGACGTTGGCGAGGAGGGGCTCGCCACCGGCCCCGGCGACGGGGAGCGGCAGCGGCGCGGCCGGGGCCGCCGAGGCCTCGGGCGCGAGCGCGGCGACGAGGGCGGCGGCGGTCAGCAGGGCGGCGGCCAGGGCGGCGACGGCGGAGTGGGCGCTGATGGGGAGCTTGGAACGCATGGGACGCCCGGGCCTTTCACATGAGGTCGAGGGGAGGGCCGGACCCGGGGGTGCCGGGACCGGCCCGATGGGGCGCGCCGGGCGCGTCAGACGGGCGGCGTCTCGATGACCAGGCCGGCGACATCGATGCCGACGGCCGCGGCCTGGGTGGTGAAGGCGCCGAGCATCATGGCCGTGGCGGCCAGAACGGCGGCGAAACGACGGGCAGCACGCATGGGTGGGATTTCCTTTCAGCTGCGTTCGCCCGAGCCCCCTGCCGGCGGTTCGGGCTTGATCAGGACATCCGGTGGCTGCCCGGCGACCCGCAGCGGAATGCGCCGCGACCTGCAAGCTCCCTCATGGGTGGGAAGTGTCCGGCGTGGCGTGCATGAATTCGGGACTACGCC
>NZ_JBQQCE010000256.1:0-13575 GCF_052245645.1 Streptomyces sp. KR55
GTCCAGGAACCGGCCTCGTAGAGGGAAGGGTCGAATCCGTAGTCGGCAGGCGGTACGTCCCGCGCGCACGCCGTGTCCGACCGCGTGCGCGCCTGCGCAAGCGTCAGCCCCGCGTCCAGACGGGTGAAACCGAGCACCTGCTCGTCGTGGCGTCCCTCGCAGGACACCAGCCGGACGTCCCGGTTGGAGCGGGCGTCGAGGCAGTCCCGCTTCTGCATGGTCGCCGTGTCCGTGAACGCCGACCCCGGCCTGCGATGGCCGGCGAGCGGCCCGTACACCGGCCCGTGCGCGCCCAGCACCAGACAGGCGGCGCGCCGTCCGGCAGCCTCGAAGCCCGCCTGCGTCGGCAGGACCGCGAAGCTGCGCACATCCGCGAGCCGCTCGCGGACCTCCCGCGTCAGCTCCTCGCACCGGGCCTGCCCGTGCGTACGTGCCTGCTCCGCGGACGCGGCTTCGAAGAACGCCATCACCTGCCCGTCGGGCGCCTTGTCCCGGCAGGTCGGGTCCAGGGAGAGCCGGGGCGTGCCGGCGAAACGAGCCGCGCCGGGCCAGTCGGCGAGGACGCAGTCACCGGCCTTCAGCGGTGCAGCGAGCCCGACGGTGTCACCGTACGGCGCCGCATCCGTGCCGTCGTCGGTCGTCCGGTCGGCCAGGGCGTACCAGACTCCGCCCAGCGCGAGGGCCAGCCCCAGTCCTCCGGAGACGAGTGCCTGCAGGGCCCGGGGACGAGTGCGGCGGCGCCGGCCCGGCTCGGGTGAAGGCGCCTCGACGGGGGCGGCCGCCGCGGCCGGTGGAAGAGCCGACGCCTCGTTCCAGTGGGGCCGCGACCCGAGGTCCGTCCGGGTCCGCGCGTACCCGTCGCCCTGCGGCGCCACGATCCGCGCCAGTGCGGCCTCGGCCTGAGCCGCGGTCATCCGCTGCGCGGGATCCTTCGCGAGCAGCGCCCGCAGTACGGGTTCCAGTGCACCGGCGCCCACCGCGGGCCGCGGTTCCTCCGTCACCACCGCTGTGAGCTCCGCGAGGTGCGACTCCCGGTCGAAGGGGCCATGGCCCTCGACGCCGTAGTAGAGCGTGCAGCCCAGCGAGAACAGGTCGGCGGCCGGGGTGGGCGGCCCGCCGGTGACCCGCTCCGGCGCGAGATAGCCGGACGTGCCCACAAGGGCGGACGCGAGCGTGTACCGCGTCTCTCCCGCGTCCGGCTGCACGGAGATGCCGTAGTCGGTGAGCAGGATGCGTCCGTACGGCGCCCCGGTGCGGTCCGGCGCCAGCAGGATGTTCGCCGGTTTCACGTCCCGGTGCATGACGCCCCGCTCGTGTCCGGCGGTCAGCGCGTCCAGCACGGCCAGACCCGTGCGGGCACACTCCGCGGGGGCGAGCGGTCCGCGCCGGGCGACCAGGTCGCGCAGATCGACGGCGCCCGCCACATACTCCATGACAATCCACGGCAGCCCCTCGTGCTCCAGCACATCGTGCACGGTCACCACATGCGGATGGCCGCGCAGCCCTGCCGCGTGCCGGGCCTCCGCGCGGGCCCGGGCAACCCGCGCCTCCCGCTCGTGGCCGGCCTCGGCCGGGTCGCGGAACACGATCTCCTTGAGCGCGACCTCGCACGCCAGTCTCTGGTCGTGGGCGAGCCACACATGGCCCATCCCACCGCTGCCGAGCCGGTGCAGCAGCAGATAGCGGCCGGCGATGACCCGGCCCACTCCCGACGTCGGTGATCCTGAAGGCATGCGGTGACTCCCTCGGGGTGCTACGTCGTGGCGCTCGCTGTGGGGTCGACGGTCCCGGGCTCACTCGGGACCGGTGCGCTGCCGGGCGGCTCGCCGGAGGCCGGTGCGCTGCTCGGGACCGGATCACTCGGCGGAGGTGAGCTGGTCACCTCCGGTGGCGCGCTGGTTTCCGGGGGCGGCTCGCTGGTGGGCGGGGCCGTGCTGGTGGGTGCTGGGCTCGACGGCGGCGGGGCGGAGGAGGGCGGGCGGCTGGTGGGTGGATCCGTGGCCGGCGGTTCGCTCGTGGGCGGATCACTCGTCGGCGGTTCGCTCGTCGGAGCCGATGACGAGGGCGTAGAGGTCGATGGTGAGGGCGATGGCGTCGAGGTGTCGGACGACGGGTCGCCTGTCGGCTGTGAGGTCGCCGGGCTGGGGTCCGGGGGAATGGTCGCCCCTCCGCTCGTGCCGTCGGCCACGCTCAGCGTCACGTACTCCCCGAACCGCAGCTCCGCCCCGGCCGGCGGGTCGGACGCCGTGACCCGCGCACCGTCGGGCGGCAATCCGCCGCCGTCGAACGCAACCGCCAGCCCCGCGTCGGCCAGCAGCCGGCTCGCCCGCCCGAACGTCGTCCCGGCCAGGTCCGGTACGGCGCGTCGCTCCCGCGTGTCGAACGCGGAGTCGTCGTCACCCGTCGTGCCGACCGGACGGCTGATCCCGCGGTCCGGGTCGTCCACGTCGACCAGGGCCAGCCGGTCCAGTGTCCGCGGGGCGGGCTGCACGGCCACCACGGAGTCGCGGTCGTAGCCCTTCCACTCCTGGTTGCCGTCCTCGAACCGGACCGAAATCCTCCCGGTGTCCCCTTCGAAGGGGCGCAGCGGATTTCCGCAGGAGCACTTGACGGCGGGCAGTCCCTGCGGGTCGACGAGAACGGCGATTCCCGCCTGCAGCAACGCATCGAAGGGAACAGACTTTCCCTTCTTGTAGTCATGGTTCTTCACGAGTGTGTCGGTACGGAGAAGAACCGGCGTGAGCCGGTCGAGATACTCCGGGATCTCGGCCGTCGTGATATCGAGCGCAGTCGCCCAGGCCTGTGCCTTGCGGTGATTCCTGGGATCGGTGAGGAATTCCTTCAACCGTGCGACATCACAGATCCGCTGCTCCCCGGTGCCGCCGTACAGCCCTGGTGTGTCGCCCTGCTGAAGGCCGCCCGGTGCCGGACGGGAGCGGAGGCCGGCGTCGTGACCGAGCCCCGCGCTCTCGTCGAAGAAAGGTGCGAGTGAAGGAACTCCCGCGGCAACGGCCTTCACCGCGAACAAAGGTGCGCCCCTGTCACATCCGCTCAGGACCACCACGAAAACCAACAGGACGGCGATCCTGCGGAACACCGATTTCCCCGCCCTGCGCATGTACCCACGAAACGTCATCACCGCTCCCCCCGGCGGTTCCCCCAACGCGTTTCATGCTACTGAAAGGAACTGCCCAGAAAAGGCGGTCAGCGGCTGCGTGCGTTCAGTGAGGCCAAATAGGCGTTGTATGCCTCGAGTTCCTTGTCGCCGTCCCGGTCGGCGGCCCGGTCCTTGCGCCGCGCCTGCCGCTGGTCGGAGGCGTACCACTGGAACAGCAGGGCGATCAGCACCAGTACGGACGGGATTTCGCTGAACGCCCAGGCGATACCGCCGGCCGCGTTCTGGTCGCTGAGTGCATCGATGCCGAGGGAGGCGGGCGGGTCGGTGTACGTGTCGATCATCGGCGTCGAGGCCATCATCAGCGCAATACCGAAGAACGCGTGGAACGGCATGCCCGCGAACAGCTCCAGCATCCGCATCAGATAGCCCGGCCGGTGCGGTCCCGGGTCCACGCCCATGATCGGCCAGAAGAACACCAGACCGACGGCGAGGAAGTGCACCATCATCGCGATGTGCCCCACCTTGGAGCCCATCAGGAAGTCGAAGATCGGGGTGAAGTACAGCGCGTACAGGCTGGCGATGAACAGCGGGATCGTGAACACCGGGTGGGTGATGATCCGCATGTACCGGCTGTGCAGCACGGCCAGCAGCAGCTCACGCGGCCCCTTGCGGCCCCGGCCGGCCGGCGGAAGTGCGCGCAGTGCCAGGGTGATGGGGGCGCCGAGCAGGATCATGATCGGGGACAGCATGCTGATCACCATGTGCTGCACCATGTGCACGCTGAACATGACCATGCCGTAGTCGTTCAGCCTGGTGCACATCATCAGCCCGACGCTCAGCACACCGGCGGCGAAGGACACGGTCCGCCCCACCGGCCACTTGTCACCGCGCCGCACGAGCCGGGCGACGCCCCAGCCGTACAGCACGAGCGCCAGCAGGCAGGAGACGAGGAAGAACGGGTCCGCCGACCACTGAAGACCCCGCCCCAGCGTGAACGGCGGCAGATCCATCGTCATGCCGTGCCCGCTGTGATCCATCCGCCGGCTCCTGATTCGTGGGGGTTGTACGTTTACGTCCGCCCCAAGACTAGAACTGCCCCCGGCGACACTTGTCACCGGGGGCAACCGCAGCCCACCCCAGGGGCGCGGGGAACTGCGCGATCAACCCCCACAACCCGCACCCGCCGAACGGGCTAAAGCACGCACTCCGCCTCGGCGTACCGCTCCTCAGGCACCGTCTTCAGCGTCTCCACCGCCTCGCCCAGCGGCACCATCACGATGTCGGTCCCGCGCAACGCGGTCATGTGCCCGAACTCACCGCGATGTACAGCCTCCACCGCATGCCACCCGAACCGCGTAGCCAGCACCCGGTCGTACGCCGTCGGCGTCCCACCCCGCTGCACATGCCCGAGGATCACCGGCCGCGCCTCCTTGCCGAGCCGCTGCTCGAGCTCGATGGACAGCTGACGCGCGATACCCGCGAACCTCTCGTGCCCGTAGATGTCCTTGCCCCCCTCGTCGAACGCCATGGTGCCGGGCCGCGGCTTGGCACCCTCCGCGGCGACGACGATCGCGAACCGCTTGCCCGCCTCGAAGCGCTCGCCGACCCGCGCGGTCAGCTCGTCGATGTCGAAGGGACGTTCGGGGACGACGATGGCGTGGGCGCCCGCCGCCATCCCGGAGTGCAGTGCGATCCAGCCGGTGTGGCGGCCCATGACCTCCACGATCAGCACCCGCTGATGGGACTCGGCGGTGGTCTTGAGACGGTCGAGGGCCTCGGTCGCCACAGTCACAGCCGTGTCGAAACCGAACGTCACGTCCGTGACCGCGATGTCGTTGTCGATGGTCTTCGGCACCCCGACGATGGGCAGTCCGCTGTCCGACAGCAGCCGGGCCGCCTTGAGCGTGCCCTCACCGCCGATCGGAATGATCGCGTCGAGGCCGAGCTCGGCCACATGCCCCTTGGCCCGCTCCACGCCGTCGCGCAGATGCTCCGGACGGACCCGGGAGGAGCCGAGGATGGTGCCGCCGCGGGCCAGGATGCCGCCCACCGCGTCGAGGTCGAGCTTGAGATAGTCGCACTCCAGGAGGCCCTTCCAGCCGTCCCGGAAGCCGATGACCTCGTCGCCGCGGTCGGCGACGGCACGGTGCACGACGGACCGGATGACGGCGTTCAGGCCGGGGCAGTCGCCGCCGGACGTGAGGACACCAATGCGCATAGCCCGAAATACCTTCTCAACGTGGGCCGGGGACCGGACCACGTTGTCCGGCTCGATCCCCGCCACCCTAGCGGCACCAGGGGGCGGGGCCGAACCGTGCGTCCGCCTGCTGGACGAGCGCGCTCACCTGTGCGGATGGTCCGTCAGACGGGCTGGTTAAGCCCGGTCGGCGCCCGGGTGTACGGGCCTCAGGCAGGCTGCTGTTGGGCCGCCGCGATGCGCTCGCTGCGCAGCGCCTCGTACCAGTGGTCGTCGGTCGGCGGCAGTGCGTTCACGTCGAGTGCCAACTTCAGCAGCAGGTCCGCGATCTGCGGGTTGCGGGCGAGCACGGGACCGTGCATGTACGTGCCGAAGACGGTGTCGTTGTACGCGCCCTCCGTGCCGTCGCCCGTGCCGTTGCCCTTGCCGAGGCGGACCTGGGCCAGGGGACGGGCGGTGGGGCCGAGATGGGTGACGCCCTGGTGGTTCTCGAAGCCCGTCAGCGGCGGCAGGCCGAGGCGCGGGTCGATGTCCGCGAGGACGTCACCGACGCACCGCTCGCCCTCGCCGCGTACCGAGACGACGTCGAGCAGACCGAGGCCGGGCTCGCGCTGGCCGAGGTCGTTGATGAACTCGTGGCCGAGGATCTGGTACCCGGCGCAGACGGAGAAGACGATCGCGCCGTTCCCCACCGCCCGGTGCAGACCCCCGTCACGGCGCAGCCGCTCGGCCGCCAGCCGCTGCGGCCGGTCCTCGCCGCCGCCGATCAGGTAGATGTCGCCGGAGGTCGGGATCGGCTGGTCACTGCGCACATCGAGCCGGGCCACGTCCAGGCCCCGCTGCCGGGCCCGGCGCTCCACGACGAGGACGTTGCCCTGGTCGCCGTAGGTGCTGAGCAGGTCGGGGTAGATCCAGACGACCCGCAGGCTGTTGTCGCTCATGAAGTCACTGTCCTTACGAGTACGTCAGTTGCCGACGTGGCGGCGCAGATCCTGGAACGCGGTGTAGTTGGCGATGACCTCGATGCGGCCCGGCGGGGCCATCTGTACGGCCTGGTCGAGGTTCTCGCAGACCTGGAAGTGCTGGTTCGCGACCTCCAGACGGACCGCGAGGTCCAGCTTGCGGTCGCCGATGACGAGGATCGGGTGCCCGGTCAGCCGTGTGTAGTCGACGTCCCACAGCCAGGAGGTGTCCGTGCCGTCGGCGCTGCGCGCGTTCACGGACAGGATCACCGGGGTCGGCGGCGGGTCGATCAGGGAGAAAGTCTCCAGCCAGCCGGCCGGGTTCTTGGCGAGCAGCAGCCGCAGATCGCGCTCCATGAACTGCACGACGTCATAGCGCCCGGCCACCGCCTGCACCTGGTACATGCGTTCCAGGGCGACCTGCGGCGGCACGCCGAACACGGCGGCGACGGCGGCGGAGGAGGCGGCGTTGGCCTTGTTGGCGCGGCCCGGCAGCTGGAGGTGGATCGGCCAGGCGGAGCCGTGGGGGTCGAGGACGTGGTCGCCGGACAGCGCCCAGCTCGGCGTCGGGCGGCGGAAACCGCACTCACCGCAGTACCAGTCGTCGCCGGGGCGCTGCATCACGCCACCGCAGGACGGGCAGGACCAGGCGTCGTCCTTCCACATCTGGCCGGCGGCGACCCAGATCACGTTGGGGGAGGAGGAGGCGGCCCACACCACGAGCGGGTCGTCCGCGTTGGCCACGACGACCGCCTTGGACCCCGCGAGCCCCTCACGCCAGTTCTCGGCCAGCATCCGGGTCTCGGCGGCGCGGTCGAGCTGGTCGCGGGAGAGGTTGAGCAGGGCGATGCACTTCGGGTCGGTGTCCCGGGCGACCCCGGCCAGGTACTTCTCGTCGACCTCGATGACGCCGTACCGCGCATCCGAGCCGCCGGCGAGCGCCGAGGTGATGCCGGCCGGCATGTTGGCGCCGAGCGCGTTGGACACGACCGGGCCTGCGGCGCGCAGTGCCTCGGCGATGAGCCGGGTGGTCGTGGTCTTGCCGTTGGTCGCCGAGACCAGGACCACATCCAGGTTCTGGGCGAGCCGGGCGAGGAGGTCGGGGTCGAGTTTGAGGGCCACCCGGCCACCGATCACCGAACCGCTGCCGCGCCCTGCTGCGCGCGATGCCGCAGCGACCGCCTTGCCCGCGGTCACGGCCAGCTTGGCCCGCGGCGTGAGCGGGTCCGAGTTGCCTGCCATCAGTTCTCGATCCTCCTTGCGTACCCGCCGCGCCGTAGCATCCGGCAACGTGGTGAGGCCTCAGCCTATCGAGATCCACTCACGTGCCCGAATCGCGGCACCATCACGATCCTTGCGCGCGGGGCGCGCGCCAGCGAGGACCGTACCCTTGCCGCCATGCGACACGGCTCCATCCCGGGCGCCCACGGGCGTGTCCGGCCCCTCACCCTGCTCGGCGACCCGATCCTTCACACACCCTGCACGGAAGTCACCGACTTCGGCCCCGAACTCGTCCGCCTGGTGGAGGACTTGTTCGCCACGATGTACGCCGCGCAGGGAGTGGGCCTGGCCGCGAACCAGGTGGGCGAGCCGCTGCGCGTCTTCGTCTACGACTGCCCGGACGACGATGACGTACGTCACCTCGGCCATGTGGTGAACCCGCGCCTGGTGGAAACGGACGGCGTGGTGATCCGCGGCCCGGAGGGCTGTCTGTCCCTGCCGGGCCTGGAGGCAGGGACGGAGCGCTACGACCACGCGGTGGTCGAGGGTTTCACGATGACGGGCGAGCCGGTCACGGTGCACGGTACGGGTTTCTTCGCCAGGTGCCTGCAACACGAGTGCGACCACCTGGAGGGCCGGGTGTACGCGGACCGAGTAACGGGCTGGCGCCACAGACGGCTGATGCGCCAGGCAGCGCGATCCTCATGGCGCAGGTGACCGGAGAAAACCAGGGGCGCGGGGCTGTGTCAATATGCGGCTCCTCCCCCACCGTGGGCGCGACAAGCCACGAATCACCCGCAGACGACGGACAACCGTCAGAACCCCGGACCCCCTATCTTGTCCCCGGCAGCCGCAAGACGACCCCACAACAGGTCAGCCAGACTCCGCACCAACTCGGCCCGGGAACAAGGCCGTTCCCCCAGCCACCAGTCCCCGGCGGCATGCATCATCCCGACGATCCCATGCCCCCACACCCGGGCAAGCTGCTGACTCCCGGGCCCGAGATCCAACCGCTCCTCGATCACCTGGGCAAGCTCCTCACCCATGCGCCGCAGCAACGGCGCCGAGTGCTTCCCCACATCGAACTCCTGATCCCCCGACGAGCCCTCCGCGGGATGCATCAGAAACCGGTACACCTGAGGCCGCGCCTCGATCGCCGCAAGGTAGGTGTCCAACGTGGACTCGACCCGCTCCCGCCGCTCGGCAGGCGCGTCCAGCGCCGCCCGCAGCGAATCCAGCAGCGCGTCCGTGTGCCGCTTGGCCAGTGCCGCGTACAGGCCGCCCTTGTCACCGAAGTGGCGATAGAGGATCGGCTTGGTGATGCCGGCCTCCGCGGCGATCGCGTTCATCGAGGCCTGCGGACCATCGCGCAGCACCACTCGGTCCGCGGCCTCCAGCAGCTCGCGCCGTCGGCGGTCGGCGGACCGCTGCTGCTCGGTCCGCTGCGTGGTGTCCATGAGCTCTCCCCACCCGTGCTGAATCGGTGACGCCTGCGCAAACTAACACTCGGCTCGCCCAGGACCTCGAACGGGCTGCCGAGGAGTCCTCGTGAGTTGACTTTTCCTACCCATGGGTAACAGACTGCGGTTACCGCAAGTAACATGCATGTGTGCCGCTGGAGGGGACATGGCCGAGTTCACCATGGAGCTCAACGACGAACAGAAGGAGGTCCGGGACTGGCTGCACGGCTTCGCCGCCGACGTCATCCGTCCCGCGGCCGCCGAATGGGACGAGCGTGAGGAGACTCCCTGGCCGGTCATCCAGGAGGCCGCCAAGGTCGGCATCTACTCCCTCGACTTCTACGCCCAGCAGTACTTCGACCCCACCGGGCTCGGCATCCCGATGGCCATGGAGGAACTCTTCTGGGGCGATGCGGGCATCGCCCTGTCGATCGTCGGCACCGGCCTCGCGGCCGTCGGTGTGCTCGCCAACGGCACCGAGGAGCAGATCGGCACCTGGATTCCCCAGATGTACGGCGATGCGAGCGACGTCAAGGTGGCCGCGTTCTGCTCCTCCGAGCCCGATGCCGGCTCCGACGTCGCCTCCATGCGCACGCGTGCGGTGTACGACGAGGCCAAGGACGAGTGGGTGATCAACGGCACCAAGACCTGGGCGACCAACGGCGGCATCGCCAACGTCCATGTCGTCGTCGCGGTGGTCGACCCGGAGCTGGGCTCCAAGGGCCACGCGTCCTTCATCATCCCGTCGAACACGCCCGGCCTCGCCCAGGGCCAGAAGTTCAAGAAGCACGGCATCCGCGCCTCGCACACCGCCGAGGTGATCCTCGACAACGTGCGCGTGCCCGGTTCCTGCCTGCTCGGCGGCAAGGAGAAGCTCGACGAGCGGCTGGCCCGGGCCCGCGAGAAGGCGAAGAAGGGTGGCGAGCGCGTCAAGAACGCGGCGATGGCCACGTTCGAGGCGTCCCGCCCGGCGGTCGGCGCGATGGCGGTGGGTACGGCACGGGCCGCGTACGAAGTGGCGCTGGACTACGCGACGACCCGCGAGCAGTTCGGCCGCCCGATCATCGACAACCAGGGTGTGGCGTTCCAGCTCGCCGACATGCGCACCTCCATCGACGCGGCCCGTCTGCTGGTCTGGCGAGCCTCGTGGATGGCGGTCAACGGCAAGCCGTTCACGGCGGCCGAGGGTTCCATGTCCAAGCTGTTCGCCAGCGAGACCGCCAAGAAGGTCACCGCGCAGGCGATCCAGATCCTGGGCGGCAACGGGTACACGCGGGAGTACCCGGTGGAGCGGATGCACCGGGATGCCGCGATCTACACGATCTTCGAGGGCACGAGCGAGATCCAGCGGCTGGTGATCGCGCGGACGATCTCGGGGATGTCCGTTCGCTAGCAACCAGTAAGCGGGCTGTGGGGCGGGTGGGGCCAAGGGGTGCGGGGAACCGCTAGGACCCGGCCCCACTGCTGTGCGCGATACACGCCACGTCGATGCGATCGGCCAACTTGGCCAGCTCGATGGTCAGCGTGGCCACGGTGTCCTCGTCGAGCCCCTCCTGCCCGGCCTCCACCAGATGCAGCCACCGCCCGCCCACCGTGCGCAGCAGCTTGCTCACGTCGGCCGCAGCCACCTGCAAGGTACCGCGGTCGTCGACGATCAGAGGGAGAGTCACTTCGCGGTTCACAAAGGGGATCGTAACCGCGGAAGGCTCACGCTCCGTGCCATACGGTCGTGATGTTGCAGAACTCGCGGATTCCGTGCCCGGACAGCTCACGCCCGTACCCGGACCGCTTGACCCCGCCGAACGGGAACGCCGGGTGGGACGCCGTCATCCCGTTGACGTACACGCTGCCCGCCTCCAGATCCCGTACAAAGCGGTCGACCTCGGCCTCGTCGCGTGTCCAGACGTTGGAACTCAGCCCGAACGATGAGTCGTTGGCGATCAGCACGGCCTCGTCCAGATCGCCCGCGTGGTACAGCGTGGCGACCGGCCCGAACGCCTCCTCGCGGTGGATGCGCATCTCGCGGGTGATGCCGGTGAGGACGGTCGGCGGGTAGTACCAGCCGTCCCCTTCGGGCCGCTCGCCACCGCACAGCACCGTCGCGCCGGAGCGCTTGGCGTCGTCGACCAGTTCCTCCAGATCGGCCCGGCCCTGCTCGCTGGACAGCGGTCCGACCTCCGTGTCCTCGTCCATGGGGTCGCCGACCCGCAGTGCCTTCATGCCCTGGGTGAAGCGCTCCGCGAAGGCGTCGTAGACATCCGTGTGCACGATGAACCGCTTGGCGGCGATGCACGACTGTCCGGTGTTCTGCACCCGTGCCGTCACGGCGACCTGCGCCGCCCGGTCGATGTCCGCCGACGGCATGACGACGAACGGATCGCTGCCGCCCAGCTCCAGCACCGTCTTCTTGACCATCTCCCCGGCGGTGGACGCGACCGCGCGCCCGGCCGGCTCGCTGCCGGTGAGGGTGGCCGCCCTGACGCGCTCGTCGCGCAGGATCTCGTCGACCGCGCTCGCGCCGATGAGCAGGGTCTGGAAACAGCCCTCGGTGTAGCCCGCCCGGTGGAAGAGGTCCTCCAGGTAGAGCGCGGTCTGCGGCACGTTCGAGGCGTGCTTGAGCAGGCCCACGTTGCCCGCCATCAGCGCGGGCGCCGCGAAGCGGATCACCTGCCACAGCGGGAAGTTCCACGGCATCACCGCGAGCACCGGGCCGAGCGGCCGGTAGCGGACCCGGACCCGGGAGGCGCCGGAGTCCTTCACGTCGGAGTCGGCGGGTTCCTCGTCGGCAAGGAGTTCCTCGGCGTGCTCGGCGTACCAGCGCATCGCCTTGGCGCACTTCGCGGCCTCCGCGCGCGCCTGCTTGATCGGCTTGCCCATCTCGGTGGTCATCACGCGGGCGATGTCCTGCTGGTCCTCGTCCAGGAGGTTCGCGGCCTGGACCAGCAGGCGTGCACGGTCGACGAAGCTGCTCTGCCGGTACGTGCGGAACGTGGCCTCGGCGAGCTGGAGCCGGCGCTCGATCTCCTCGGCGCCCATGGCCTCGTACGTTTTGAGCGTCTCGCCGTTCGCCGGGTTCACCGTTGCGATGGGCATGGCCGACCTCCTCGGGAGCGACTGTGCTTCGACCTTCCCGCGCGGTGCCGGGCACCGCAACGCGTACACATCTCTTCAGGCCGAGTGCTCCTCCAGGCGGTCGAGAAACGCGGCCTGGGCCTTGACGATCACCTCGCGGGCCCGGTCCAGGCCGAACCACTCCACGCGGTCCAGTTCGGGGAACTCCTGGGCGCGTCCCGACTTCGGCGGCCACTCCATCGTGAACGTGCCGGGACTGATGGACGCCGGATCCAGGTCGGCCTCGACCGCCCAGGCGGTGACGATCTTGCCGTTGGTCTGCCGGACCTCCCCGAGCGGGACCGCCTCGCCGTCCGGCGGCGGCAGCCCGAGCTCCTCCTCGAACTCCCGGCGGGCGGCATCCCAGGCGGGCTCCCCGGGGTCGTACTCGCCCTTGGGCACGGTCCACGCCCCGGTGTTCCGCCTGGCGAAGAAGGGGCCGCCCATATGGCCGAGCAACACCTGAAGGCCCTGGTCGGTGTGCCGGAAGAGGAGCAGCCCGGCACTTCGTCTGCCTGTCAAGGAGCCACCTCCGGGTGCGCGGCCAGCAGTGTCTCGACGGTGTCCGCCTCCTGCGGGCGCTTGTCCTCGCGGTAGCGGACCACGCGGGCGAAGCGGAGGGTGACGCCGGCCGGGCAGCGGGTGGACCTCTGCAGTCCGTCGTAGGCGACCTCGACGACCAGTTCGGGGCGTACGGTCACCACGTGACCGGTGTCCTCGACGGCCAGCTCCCGCAGCCGTTCGGTCTGCCAGGTCAGCATCGCGTCGGTCATACCCTTGAAGGTCTTGCCGAGCATGGCGTAGCCGCCGTCCGCGGTGCGGGCGCCCAGGTGCAGGTTGGAGAGCTTGCCGGTGCGGCGGCCGTGGCCCCACTCGGCGGCCAGCACCACCAGGTCGAGGGTGTGGACGGGCTTGACCTTCAGCCACGAGGCGCCCCGCCGGCCGGCGCTGTAGGGCGCGTCGAGGGCCTTGACCACGACGCCCTCGTGGCCGCGGCGGAGCGTCCCGGCGAGGAAGTCCTCCGCGGCCGGTATGTCCTCGGGGCCGGAGACCAGCGTGCGCCGTACCCGCATCGGTTCGGGGACCAGGCGGGCCAGCTCCGCGTGCCGCTCGGCGAACGGCAGGTCGAGCAGGTCGCGGCCGTCGACGGACAGTGCGTCGAAGAAGACGGGGGAGACCGGCACCGCCCGGGCGGCCGTCGTCACGTCCACTCGGGAGCCGACCCGGCCGGCCGTCTCCTGGAACGAGCGGGGCCGTCCGGCGGCGTCGAAGGCGATGACCTCGCCGTCCAGCACGAAGCGCGCGCCGCGCAGTTCCCGCGCGGCCTTCGTCAGCTCGGGCAGCAGGTCGGTGATGTCGTCGAGGGTGCGGGTGTAGAGGCGTACGTCGTCGCCGTCGCGGTGCACCTGGACGCGGCTGCCGTCCAGCTTCTCCTCCACCGCGCCGGCGCCGAGCCTGCCACCCGCCTCGGCCACCAAGGACGCGGTGTGCGCCGGCATCGGCAGG